>CALMQQ010000280.1 GCA_937871845.1 uncultured bacterium | reverse complement strand
AGTGTTCCTGCTGACATCCTATTTAGCGTTATTATTCCAACGTATAACACAAGTCCTAACGTACTTGAAGATACTATACAGTCTGTAAAACGACAACTTTATGGTGGTTGGGAATTATGCATTTACGATGATGCAAGTTCTAATAGTGAAACGATAGAATATTTGAATTCATTAAAAGGAATGGGGGACGAGCGAATAAAAGTGAAGTTCGGACAAAAGAACGGTCATATATCTTACGCAACGAATCAGGCACTTGAGTTGGCTACGGGAAAATATGTTCTCTTTCTTGACCATGATGATCAACTGTCGAAATACACCTTACTGGCTATTAGTGATTTATTATCCCAAAAGCCTAAAACAGACATCGTATATTACGATGAAGACAAATTGAATCAAAATGGGTTTAGGGTTCATCCCCACTTTAAACCTGCATGGTCTCCAGATACATTACTATCAACGATGTATTTGGCTCACTCAACATATCGCACATCTTTAATTAGGAAACTCGGAGGTATGAGGTTGGGATATGAGGGAAGTCAGGACTATGATCTAGCTCTAAGAGCAACTGAACTTACGGACAATATCGAGAGAATCCCTATGATTCTTTATCATTGGAGACAAATTCCTGGGAGTACAGCTTTGACCTATGAGACCAAAGACTATGCAAGTGATAGTTCGAAGAAGGCAGTAAAAGATGCTATTAAGCGAAGAGGTTTGAAGGCAACAGTGGAACCTGGGCTAACTGCACCATCATCAAACATCTCTTATAAGATAATAGGAAATCCGAAAATATCAATAATTATCCCAACCAAAGATAAACTAGATTACATTAAAACTGCTATCGATAGTATAGAAGCGTATACAAGTTATAAAAACTATGAAATTATTATTGTTGATAATAATAGTGAGGAAGCTAGTACTAAAGAATATTTAAAAAATATTGCGAAAAAACACAAGATACTTGAATACAAAAAACCATACAATTACGCAGCAATTAATAATTTTGCAGTTAAAGAGGCGAGTGGTAAACACATCTTACTACTGAATAATGATGTTCGAGTGATTAACAATGAATGGTTAACGAACCTATTAAGATTCTCTCAACTCGACAATATTGGAGCTGTCGGAAGTTTACTATTATTTAGAAATGATACCATTCAGCATGCTGGTGTAGTTATCGGTATTGGTGGCATTGCATCGCATATTTATCGAGAGCAAGAAATTACCGTTCCTGCCCATCTTGATTTCCCAAGAGTTACTCATAATGTTTCAGCAGTTACGGGAGCCTGTCTTATGGTTAAAAAAGATTTGTATGAAAAGGTAGGAGGTTTGGATGAAAAATTGGCCGTTGCTTTCAATGATGTTGATTTATGTCTCAAACTTTTGAAAGCTGGCTATAAAAATATATATACACCTTTCTCCAAACTCTATCATTACGAGTCAATAAGTAGAGGATACGAACATCTTGATCCAACACAAGAGTATAGATTTACAAAAGAAATTAATTACTTCTATAAAAAGTGGAAAAAGTATATACAGGAGGGTGATCCTTATTATAATCCAAACTTAAGTCTTATTCATAACGATGGCAGACTAACTTTCGGTGAGCAACCTACACTTCCTAAACTATGAATTAGAAGCGAGAATAATAGAGAAGACTATTCGTCCTCAAATTACGTAGTAATGAATAATTAATCAAATTGAATTATTTTTACTGTGCCTGATTCAAATAGAACCGTATAATCTACATTATTAAGAATTCCTTCAGAAAGACTATCTCCAAAAATACCCTGATCTATATATCCGTATTCTATCCCCATTGATTTGATTTCTTCAATTTCTTCACTATCATCATTATCGACAACAATTTTTTGAAATAATTCATTGTTATAATTAGTTTGAACACTAGAAAACTGTTGGAAGTCAATGAATAACTCCTTATCGGTATACAAGGGGATCCATAGTCCTCCGTCTACTGGATATATTGCTCCGCTTTTGGCAGTGGCTTCTTGTCCTGCATTCAGTATTATGGCATCGTCAGGAAGGTTCTCGTTTATAAATTTATAAGCTAGAACATCATTCTGATCTACTAGATTGAGTCGATTATGTTCCGAAATTATTTTCTCATTAAGTACACGATGTGAATTTATTGATAAAATACCGAGTATTATAAATAAGAATGAAATGTAGTTTATCTTGGAATTAAAATTTTGAATAATTAAATTAACAGTCAACATCACCCCAAATATTAGAAGTGGAGAGAAGATTAATTCCAAGGTGTTCGGGACCATTCCTAGAAGTGTGTTCTGATTAAGTGTGTTAACAAGGAAATATAAAAAAGAAAGAGAAGTATAAATCCATATATATGAAAGTTTTAAGCTTAAGTTAATTTTCTTCAAAAATATGGGTATCAAAAACATGACATGCCAAACTTGAAAGAATCTCATGAAGTAGTTATTTATGGCAAATTCAAGATTCTCCAATATATATTGTTTTGTTAGATTTAATCCTGACGCGTTGGAAGGCATTACAGAATCGTTAATAAGTTCAACTTGTTGTGAGTAGAGGGGGATAAACCAAAGCATTGAAAATATTGTACTTATTACGAAGGGTAAAAGAGATGCAATTAATATTTTGAACTTCTTCTTTTTAATTTGGCCAAAAACGCTAGTAAATACCCAAGGTATAATCAAAAAACAAAAAATCCCAAAAGTGGGATAATGGGCCATAAACAGTAGGAATAATGCTAGAGCAGAGACTATGAGATTCTTGAATGAGTAGTTTTTCTTTAAGTTGTCTAATGAGAACACAACGAAAGGAATAATGCTTAATCCAAGGATGAGAGAATTTTTTCCAGCCAAATAATAGAAACTAGCAGGAAAATGCAATGACGAGATTAACAGGAAGAATAATAAAGTATACTTGCGTCTTTTTGTAAAGTGTAAATATAAAAAGGAATAGTTAATGGGAATAAGAAATACAGCCAATTGAGTGAAAAAGGTAATCAACCAAGGTATCCATTCAACATTATCCAAACTAAATACTGCTGACAGAGAATGCAATAATGGGCTGTAGAAAAAACTTATCTCATTGTTTACCACAATGCTTTTAGCCATCATTGCATGATCCAAGGGGTCGTGAAGTATTGGGGCTTTAAGATCGAAGAGTAAGTTAAACGAAGAAAATCCAAGAGCCATTAATACTACTATTATAATAGTTGCTGATTTAATATAGCTACTTCTGAAAGTTGTTTTCTCTTGACTAAAAATTAGTAAAGAATAGCTTATGATCAAGGAGAATGTTAATAGAATAATAATCGAAAAGATAGCATAGTTACTAACATCCAAATTAAAGGATGGGATAATGCTGCTAAATATTGGAAAGAATAAAACAAGCAATAGAAAATATCCCCAAACATTTAACAGGGTTGATGGTTCTGCATTATAGTCAGCAAATCTATGTAGTAACTCCTTTAAGATTGATCTCATGATTCGTAAGTTTTATATGGCTATGTCGTCAATATTACCATGTAAATACACAAAATACGAGATGAAACGAGATTGACGATTTATCGATTAAATAAATGAGAGAGAGTATTTTGATAGAGTTTATAATGAAAATGCTTACTCAGCCCTTTGCCTGCTAACCATTTATTGATATTGAAATAAAACGGAGTTGTCCGATATAACCGCCCTCCACTTAGTGATTTCCCGAAATAAAATTCAAGATTATTTTTGTATTCAGGATGTCTTTCTTTTGTAAATGATATTTTATTTTTGAAAGGTAAAGAATAAAACCTTTTTAAATAGATATCCTCAAAAGGCTTTTCCACATCATCAAACTTGAAATAATAGTTGTCCATATTTTTGTGCATTCTTGATTTCCTTCTATCCCACTTGCTCTTTGCCTCGTCTTCGGATTTGTAATGAAGAAAATGTATTTCTACATCTAGTAACTTTCCAATTGGATAATCTTTATGTTTTAAATGATATTTTGATTTTTTAGTAAATTTGAGTGGCGCACTCATATGTTTTTCAAAATCTTTGAGCATCTCCAAATAGTCTGGTGCGAATATAAATAAACCGATAAATGGAGTGGGGTATGCAATGTTATTATTTTGATAATAATGATAACCCCAACAATTATTAGTTATAATAATAGGTGTTTTACTTGTATCTTCGATATGTGTCATATAGCAAGATGGTTTTTATTTTATAAGAGTTAACCAGTATAGCAATAATCAAGAAAATAAATAAAACCTTACGCTATTCAAATTATTAGTAATATAATTAACTTTATCAATCTTTTATTAAATTAACATGTGTGGAATTTTTGGATTAATTACAACTAAGAATACATTTAATAAAGCAGAAGCGAAGTCAATTGTGAATGATCTTCTTTTACTCTCGCAATCACGGGGTAAAGATTCCTCTGGAATCGCTTTTGTTAGAGGGGATGAGATTCTTGTTTACAAAGAACCGCTTTCTGCCAGCAAATTTATCAAATCAAAAATCTATAACGAATTATTAAGTAGTGATGTTGAACAATATGCGCTTATCGGGCATGCTAGGATGGAAACAAACGGTTCATTTAGTCTTACTCACAACAATCAGCCAGTTGTAAAGTCCGGAATGGCAACTATCCACAACGGAATCATAGTAAATGACAACGACTTATGGAAGAATCACAAAGGTTTAAAGCGAGAATTTGGTGTAGATACTGAAGTATTTAATGCATTATTAAATGAAAGAATACATAAAGGTGAGGGCTTTGGAGCTTCTCTGAAGAAAACACTCCAAGAAATCAAAGGGTCATACGCATTCGGGAGTTTGTTTGGAACCTACAATAATTTATTAATAGCCACAAATACCGGCTCTCTTTTCACACTAAGTGATAAAGAAAAAAGTTTTCTAATTTTCGTGTCCGAGAAATTCTTTGCAGAAGAAATCCTTAGAAAACATTTCAAGGAAAAGAATGATTCAATAGAAATCAAACAGATTTCTCCGGGTTCGGGGGCATTGATAAGTCTTGATAATCTTAAAAGACAGGATTTTGAAATATCGAAAGATTCGGAACTGAAAAACCTTAAAGTTTCAGCGAAAAAAAGGAAAATACAAATTTTGGGTAAACAAATAACTGAAGTGCCGATACCATCACATGTTGAAGATAATAAAAAGAATTTGAAAACTATAGAGAGTTTGATAAAAAAGGAATACGAGCAGGATAGCAAAGAAATAGGGAAGTTAAGAAGATGTACAAAGTGTATATTACCTGAAACTATGCCATTTATTGAGTTTGATGACGACGGAGTCTGTAGTTATTGTCATGCGTATGAGAATCGAGAAATAAAAGGTGATGATGAACTAGTAAAAGATATTTCGAAATATAAGAAAGGCAATGGCGAACCTGATTGTATTGTGGCATTTAGTGGGGGTAGGGATAGTTGTTATGCCTTACATTACGCGGTAGAAGAACTTGGACTAAAACCACTAGCATATTCTTACGACTGGGGAATGATAACTGACCTTGGTAGAAGAAATCAGGCTCGAATGACTGGACAATTAGGGGTCGAACACATATTAATATCAGCCGATATCCAAAAAAAACGAGAATATATCCGAAAAAATGTATCAGCCTGGCTAAAGAAGCCAGAAATCGGAATGGTTCCGTTGTTTATGGCTGGCGATAAACAGTATTTTTACTATTTAAATAAGCTTCGAAAAGAGACTGGTATCGACTTAGTCATTTATTCGGGGAATTCACTTGAAAACACTTACTTTAAACATGGTTTTGCAAATGTAAAATTGAAAAATAAAGATAAAAAAGCTTATGAAATTGGCATGATGAATAGCCTTAAGCTTTTATGGTATTACGCAGCTCAATATTCGAAAAATCCCAGGTATTTGAACTCCTCTCTTGTTGATACATTTGGGGCATACCTTTCTTCGTATGCTATTTCAAAGGATTATCTCTACATTTACAAATACCTCCCATGGAGTGAGCAAGAAGTCGAGGATGTACTATTAAAGCAATACGATTGGGAATTATCTCCAGATACTAGATCCTCTTGGAGAATAGGCGATGGTACAGCTAGTTTCTATAATTACGTATATTATGTGATGACTGGATTAACGGAAAATGATACTTTTAGAAGCAATCAAATTAGAGAAGGCCTAATCTCGAGAGATGAAGCTTTGAAACTATCCATTGAGGAGAATAAACCGAGAGTAGAATCAATGTTGTGGTATTGTGATACGATTGGCATAGATGCCACATATGCTGTAGAGAAAATAAATTCTGCCAAGAAACACTATTGAATAGCCTGTCTGTAGTTTTTGATTCTGATATAATTCTCTTTACTAATAAATTTTAGTCTTCAATCTTGAACAAAATAGGTGTAGTAACTGTCAATTACCGTAGTCTTCAATATACTCTTCAGTTTGTAGAAGGAATAAGTAAAAGTATCAAAGATTATCTGTTGATAGTTGTTAATAATTCTCCAGAAGATACCCAGAAATTAAAAGAACTCGAGTCAAAAGAAGTAATTCTAATTAATTCTGAAAAAAATAGCGGTTATAGTGGAGGTCTGAATCTTGGTCTTAAATATTTACAAAAAAATACCAACTGTGAATGGTTCTTGATAGGAAACAATGATGTAATAATTGATGATGAATTTATTTCAGAGATTGGAAAGCTGACGGATAAAGACACAATTTATTCCCCAGTGATTATGAATGTTGGTAACGATATTGTACAGAATACTGGTGGGGATATTGGAATACTTTATGGAGGTACGATCAACGTAAACAAAGGCAAGCACATTTCAGAGATTAAAAAGACTCAGCCTGACTTTCTAAGCGGATGTTTCTTATATTTTCATAAAAATGTTTTGGATAAGGTAGGTTATTTTGATGAAAGTTATGAGTCGTACTTTGAGGATGTGGACTTTTCTATGAGGGCAAAGAAAAATGGCGTAAAGATTGAAGTTGTTTGGGATTGGAAGTTAAGGCACTATCACTCAATGTCCACAAAAGACAATACAGGTAAGAAAGATTTTCTTATTGCCAGGAATGCGATATATTTTGCGAAGAAAGATTTAAATGGCATAAAAAAATATCTTTTCATTTTCTTTTCAATACTTGTGGGATTCTTCTGGGTATTACCTCGTCCGAAGAACTTACCTTATTTTTTTAGAGGTGTGAAAGAAGGATTATTATGATTGATACATTTCAAAGATATCTCTACGTATACAACTTTATTAAGAAAATATCTAAAGGAAAGAAAAGTTTCAAAGTGTTAGATGTTGGGCCAAATGGTCCTGGATTGGCTAGATATATTTCCGAGTTTCCAAATGTAAGTTTAACTTTGCTTGAGACTGATGAATACAGATTTATAAAAGAAGACCTGGAAGCCTATCCAGAAGTTGATTTTGTAAATTATGATGGGAAAAGGTCAAAGTTCAAAGATTCAACATTTGATTTAGTCACGTGTATAGATACTTTCGAACACGTTCCCCCTCAGAATAGAGAGACTTTCATCAAAGAACTAGCCAGGGTAGCTAAAGATGACATTATCATGAGTTTTCCACTTGATCACGCAGAACCTTTTGAGAAAATCTTGAGAATGATGTTTCTAAATAAAATCAAATTTCTAGATGAACATAAACTCTATGGACAACCAAACGAAGACGACTTTAAGAAATTCTTGAAAAGCAATAAAGTAAAGTTGATAGAAACCGACAATAATCTTAACGTTTATTTATGGATACCCGTAAAGCTTTTCTCATCTGTGCTATACAGATTGGTCGAACATCGAAAGTCAATGTCATTTAAAATGTTTAAGGTCTATGCAAAAGGGTTCCATAGACTACTTACTTTTGGCAAACCTTACTCAAAAACCTTTCTTCTAAGTAAAAAATAATGAAAATCTCCGCATTTTTAGTAATCTACAATGAAGAGAAACATATCGAGAGGTCCCTAGGTTCTCTTAAAGATGTGGTTGATGAAATTGTTGTTGTTCATGATGGAGAATGTACTGATAGAAGTTTAGAAATAGCAAAAGATTTTGGTGCCAAGATATTTGTACAGGAACATCGTGGAATGCGAGAGTTTCATCAGGTTTTTGCCATCAACCAATGTAAATATGATTGGATTCTCCAAATTGATGCAGATGAATTTCTTTCTCCCGAAATGAAAAAGAATCTTAGAAATTTGATTGAGAACAAAGACATTGATGCATATTCATT
>CALMQQ010000279.1 GCA_937871845.1 uncultured bacterium | reverse complement strand
ATTGGATACATTTATCCCAGAACCAGAAAGAGAAATCGACAAACCATTCTTAATAGCTGTAGAAGACGTATTCTCAATCGAGGGTCGTGGTACAGTAGCAACAGGTAGAATTGACAGAGGTAAAGTAAAAGTTGGTGATGTTATCGATCAAGTTGGTCTAAGTGAATCCATCAAACAAATCACAGTAACTGGAGTAGAGATGTTTAACAAACAACTCGAAGAAGGTATGGCTGGTGATAATGTTGGAGTACTTATCCGAGGCTTAAAAAGAGAAGATATTGAGAGAGGTCAAGTACTTGCTCAAAAAGGTTCAATCAATCCACACACAGAATTTGAAGTTGAAGCATACATCTTGACCAAGGACGAAGGTGGAAGACACACAGCATTCTTTACAGGATACAAACCTCAGTTCTACATTCGAACAACTGATGTAACCGGAGAAGTTACACTTCCAAGTGGAACAGAAATGGTAATGCCTGGAGATAATGCTAAATTCTCTGTAAAACTTTCAACTCCAGCAGCAATCGAAGAGAAAATGAGATTTGCTATTCGAGAGGGAGGAAGAACAGTAGGAGCAGGTGTTGTTACTAAAATTATTAAATAATATGAAATAAATGGGATCCTCTGATTGAGGATCCCTTCTTTTAGATAAAAGCTCTTTTAAATAAATGCAAAAAATTAGAATTAAAATAAAAGGTTATGATAGTAAAGTTGTAGATAAGGCTGCTGAGCAGATTATCGAGACTGCAGTACGAACAGGTGCAAAAACTTTGGGTCCTATCCCACTTCCTACAAAGAAGATGAAGTTTGTCACATTACGTTCACCACATGTTGATAGTAGATCAAAAGAGCATTTCGAATTAAACACACATAAGAGACTTATTGATATAATAGAACCAACAAGTAAAACAGTTGATTCGCTCACACACTTACAGCTTGCTGCAGGTGTATGGATAGAAATTAAATAATTTATAAATATTTTATGGTTAATTTTCCAGTATTGGAGAAACCTGAAATCAAACTAGAGTAAATATAAAAAAGGTAAACAGCTAATAAACTGTAGCCCTTAGGGCTCAATTTTTTATAAAGAGACAAAATTTACTTACAAAAATTAATGATAGAGATGAAAGCATTATTGGCACAAAAAAGAGAGATGACTCAAATCTACGACGAAGATGGGGCAGTTATTCCTGTCACAATTCTTGATGTCAGTGATGTCTATGTCATTGGTATTAAAAATAGTGACAAAGATGGTTACAATGCTACTATCCTAGGTAAAGGCAAAAAGAAAAATGCAAATAAACCTGAAGTTGGTAAATACAAAAAACTAGGTTTTGTACCTAACTACATCAAAGAAATAAGAGAATTAGTTCTAGAAATTGATGAAAATTCCAAACTAACAGTTTCTCAATTTAAAAATGGAGAAATAGTTTCCGTCACGGGAAGCTCAAAAGGTAAAGGTTTCCAAGGTGTTGTGAAGAGATGGAATTTCCACGGAGGACCTAAAACTCACGGTCAATCAGACAGATGGAGAGCACCAGGTTCTATTGGGTCAGGTACTACACCAGGTAGAGTTTACAAAGGTAAAAAAATGGCAGGTAGAATGGGTGGAGAGCAAGTTACAGTAAAGAACTTAGAAGTCGTCTTTATTGACGAGAAAAATGAATTGTTAGGAATCAAAGGAGCAGTTCCAGGTAACAAAGGTGCATATATACTAATTAAATCAAGAGATTAAAATGAAAGCGATTTTATTTACAAAAACAGGCGGTAAATCAGAGAAGACAATCACTTTGCCTAAGGATATATTTGAATCTGAAGTTAACAAAGTATTGTTAGATAAAGCATTGAAAGTATATCTAGCAAACCAAAGACAAAGCAATGCACATTCAAAAACAAGAGGTGATGTAAGTGGAGGTGGTAAAAAACCATGGAAACAAAAGGGAACAGGTCGTGCAAGATCAGGTTCCATCAGAAACCCAATTTTTCGAGGTGGAGGAGTTGCATTTGGTCCAAAGAACTGGGCGAACCACAAATTAACAATGAACAGAAAAGAACGAGCAGTTGCTATGAGATCAGCATTGACTACAAAAGCAACTGACAAAGTAGTACATATTTTCGAAGGATTTGGTCTAAAAGATGAAAAATTAACACAAACATTGGCAGATATATTTAAAAAGGCAAAAATTGATGGAAAGACTTTGATAGTCACACATGCAAAAGATGAAAATCTTATGAAAGCATCATCAAATCTGAAAGTTGTTGATACAGAAGTAGTAAACAGTTTAAACGCATATCAAGTATTAAAATATAAAAATATTGTTTTAACTCCAGAAACAGTAGAGAAAATCAAAGAATACTGGAGTGATAAAAAAGATAAAAAATCTGAATAATAATGGAAAATATAGTAAAACCTTTAATAAGTGAAAAAACAATGAGATTGGCAGATGAATTGAATCAATATACATTCATCGTGAATCCAAAGGCAGGTAAAATTGCTATTGGAAAGTCCATAGCAGAAAAATACGGTGTGAAGGTCGAAAACGTCAGATTATTAAATGTTTTAGGAAAAAAAGTTATGTTTGGGAAAACCAGACAAAAAGGAAGAAGATCTACATATAAAAAAGCAATCGTCACATTGAAAGAAGGCGATTCGATAGAAGTTTTTAATATAAAATAATGGCTTTAAGACAATTCAAACCTACAACAGCAACAAGAAGAAATACCGAGTTATTGGATTTTTCTGGGCTCACAAAAAAGAAACCTCACAAGGCTTTACTTGAAAACGTTAAATACAGTGCAGGTAAGAACTTCAGAGGGAAACAGACTGTTCGACACAAGGGTGGTAGAGTAAAAAGAAGATTTAGAATTATTGATTTCAAAAGAGACAAATTTGATGTCCCTGGAACTGTAGAGTCGATTGAATATGATCCAAACAGAACTTCTCACATTGCATTGATAAAATACATCGATGGTGAGAGAAGGTACATTTTGGCTCCTGTTAAGTTGACAGTTGGTGATACTGTTATAGCAGGTGAAAAAGTATCTGCAAAAGTTGGAAATGCGATGCCATTGAAGAACATTCCAGCATCGACCTTCGTTCATAATATTGAGACAACAAGGGGAAATGGTGGTATAATTGCTAGAGCTGCTGGCTCGGCCATCCAAATCCAAGGATTTACTCAAGATTACGCACAACTCAAAATGCCTAGCGGAGAAATTCGATTGGTAAGATCAGAGTGTATGGCTACTGTTGGTACTGTTGGCAATATTGATGTAAAAAATGTAAAACTAGGAAAAGCTGGTCGTAAGCGCAAAATGGGCTTCAGACCAACTGTTCGAGGTGTTGCAATGAGTGGAGGTAAGCATCCACATGGAGATGGTCAAGGTAAGAGTGGTAGACACGGTCCAGGAGGTCCAGCACAGGATCGATGGGGCAATCGAGTCGGAAAGAAAACAAGAAATAATAAAATTACAAATAAATATATAATTAAAAGAAGACCAAATAAAAAAGGTCGACAAAGTAAAAAATATAAAACTATTGTTTAATAAAAATGTCTAGATCAAGTAAAAAAGGACCATATATTGATCCTAAATTAATAAAAAAAATTGAGAAACATGAACAATCTGGTCAAAGAGGTGGTGTCAGAACATGGGCAAGAGATAGTGCAATTTCACCAGAGATGGTTGGGGTGACTTTCGAAGTTCATAATGGAAAAGATTTTATAAATGTATTTGTTACTGAGTCTATGGTTGGTCATAAACTTGGAGAATTTTCACAAACCAGGAAATTCCAAGGACACAGTAAGAAAGGTAAGATTGGTAAAGCAACAGGTTCTATTGGTAGAGTATTAAATGATTAAAATGTCAGAAAAAACAGTATACGCAAAAACTAAATATGTGAAATCATCAGCTAGAAAAACTAGATTGGTTTTGGATTTGGTAAGAGGTAAAGAAGCTTTAAAAGCGTTAGATATTTTGAAATTTACAAACAAAGCAGTTGCTGAGGATGTTCTTAAAGTTGTTAATTCTGCAATTAGTAATGCAGTTCATAACAATAGCTGGGACAAAAAGAAACTTGTAATTAGCGAGGCATTTGTTGATGAAGCCCCAACTTTCAAACGAGGTTTGGCAGTTGCAAGAGGCCGATATCATCAAATTTTAAAAAGAAACTGTCATATAACTATTGGAGTTCAACAAATAAATTAATTAAACAAACAATGGGTAATAAAATAAACGCAACAGGTTTTAGAATAGGAGTCAACAAAGGCTGGGGATCTTTCTGGTATGCACCGAAAGAGCAGTTCGCTGATTTATTACATGATGATCTTAAAATTAAAAAATTCATTCGAAACAAAATCGAAGCTTCAGGGGTGAATTTAGTAAAAATAAAAAGATCAATGAATAAAGTGATAATTGAAGTAAGAGTTGCTAGACCTGGTGTTGTTATTGGTAGAGGAGGAGCAGGAATCGAGGAATTAAAAAAAGAACTAAATAAAATGATCAAAGGAGAAGTTGAATTGAAAGTTTTTGAAATTAAAAATCCTGAAATACAGGCAAGATTGATTGCAGAGAATATTAAAAATCAACTTGTAAGAAGAATAGTTCCTAAATTCGCAGCAAGTCGAGAGATCGAAAATGCAAAGAAGTCACCAGATGTTAAAGGTATCAAAATATGGGTTGGCGGTCGTATCAAAGGAGCAGAGATTGCTAGGGTAGAGAAATTCCAATGGGGATCAGTACCTATGCAAACTCTTAGAGCAAAAATTGATTACGCTTACGTAGATGCACAAGTACCAAATGCAGGTAAACATGGAATTAAAGTCTGGGTTTATACTGGAGAAAAATTAGATTTAGATGATAGCGATTTTTAATAATGTTACAGCCATCAAACACAAAATACAGAAAAGCATTTAGAGGCAGAATGAAAGGAACAGCCAGTACTGGTAATGAACTTTCAAGCGGAGACTTCGGTCTACAGTCTGTAACACGAAGCTGGGTGAACAGTAGACAGATTGAAGCAGCTAGAAAAGCTTTGGTTAGAGAGATGAAGAGAAAAGGAAAACTTTGGATTAGAGTATTCCCTCACAAACCATACTCGAAAAAACCAGCTGAGGTAAGGATGGGTAAAGGTAAAGGTAGTGTTGAAGGTTATGTAGCTGTAGTAAAGCCAGGTCGTGTAATGTTCGAAATTGGTGGAGTTGATGAAGCAATCGCAGTGGAAGCACTTCGAAAAGCATCACAAAAATTACCTGTATTAACTAGAATCATATCGAGACAAGGATGAACAAATCAAAATTAAAAACAATGGAATTAAAAGAATTGCAGACAAGACATGAGAAAGTCTCTAAAGAACTTGCAGACCTTCGATATGATGTGAGGATAGGTCAGGAGAAAGATTATTCACAAATAATCAAAAAGAGAAAAGAGGTAGCTACAATTAATACTTTGATTAAAGAAATTGAATTAGGTTTACATGCACCTGTTAAAAAAGTCGAAGCAGAGAAAAAAGAAACTAAAAAAGAAACAAAAAAAGAGTCAAAAAAAGAAGCAGAGGTTAAAAAAGATAAAGAGGAAGTAAAAGTGAAAACAACAAAGAAAAAAGCTGATAAATAATTACAAATATAAATAATGACTAAGAAAACAAAAGAAACAACAGAAACAAAAACACAACCAAAGAAATTACAAGGTGTGATTATAAACGTAATTGACGACTCAACCATCAAGGTTCGAGTTGAGATCAAATACTCACATCCTTTGTATAAGAAAATTATTAAAAAGCACAAAAACTATTTAGTACACAAAAAGGTCGAGGGTGAATTTGTAAAAGGAGATATAGTTTGGATTTTGGAAGGTAAACCTGTTAGTAAGACTAAGAAATTTTATCTAGTTGAAAAAGTGAAATAATGGTACAGAATTTATCGAGATTAACTGTAACTGATAACAGCGGAGCCAAGACAATCATGGTAATACGTGTTATGGGAAGGGGCAAAGGAAACAGTTTCCAGAGATTTGCTTCAGTAGGAGAAATGGTAAAAGCATCAGTCAAGAAAGCATTGCCGAATAGTAACTATCAACAAGGAGATGTGGTTGACGCAGTAGTTGTCCGAACAACAAAAGAAGTAAAGAGAAAAGATGGATCATACATTCGATTTGATGACAATGCAGCAGTAATTATCGATAAAGCAAAAAAAGAACCAAAAGCAACTAGAATTTTCGGTCCAGTTGCTAGAGAGCTTAGAGAAAAAGGATACGGAAAAATTGTTAGTTTAGCTCAGGAGGTACTCTAATGAAAATCAAAAAAGGCGATACAGTAAAAGTATTATCAGGAAAAGATCGAGGTAAACAAGGAATTGTGAAATTCACTTTACCAAAAGTATCTAAAGTTGTTGTGGAAGGTGTAAATATAGTCAAAAGACACAAAAAATCACAAACTACACAAGAACAGAAAAAAAGAACAATTCAAGAATTTGAAGCACCTATTCCTGTAGCAAAAGTAATGCTGATTGACCCAAAAACGGGAAAAACTACAAGAGTAGGATACAAGGTTGAAAAAGGTAAGAAAGTTAGAATATCTAAAAAAACAAATAAAGAAATTTCTTAATTATGGCAAACGAAAAACCAAGACTAAAAATTAAATATGAGAAAGAAGTCTTACCAGAGCTTCAGAAGACCCTTGGAATAAAAAACAAAATGGCAGTTCCTAATCTTACAAAAATTATTATTAATTCTGGATTGGGTGAAGCTAAGACTGATAACACAGCAATCGAAGAAATGGTTCGAGATATCGCATTGATTTCTGGACAGAAGCCTATGATTACAAAGAGCAAGAAAGCAATCTCAAACTTCAAAATCCGAAAAGGCATGGATATTGGAGTCAAGGTTACTTTGAGAAAAGATATGATGTGGTATTTCTTGGATAGATTGGTTTCAGTTGCACTCCCTAGAGTTAAAGACTTTAGAGGTGTTCCTGTAAACGCATTCGATGGACAAGGAAATTATGCCCTTGGATTGAAAGAACATACAATTTTTCCTGAAGTTGATGCAACAAAAGTTAGTAAAATAAGGGGGTTACAGGTTATAATCTGTACCAGTGCTGACAATAATGATCAAGCGAAGTCTTTACTTTCATTACTTGGCATGCCTTTTCAAAAAGTTTAAATTTAATAAATAAATATGTCTACAGCAGCTCAAGAAGCAAAAGCAAGAAAATTAAATAAACATGCAAAATATGAAACTCAAGCATTTTCACGTTGTGAAATCTGTGGAAGATCAAGAAGTTATCATAGATACTTTAAATTATGTAGGATTTGTCTAAGAAGATTAGCCCACAAAGGTGATATACCTGGGCTAAAAAAATCTTCTTGGTAAGTTTTTAAATTCAAATTATGGTAAACGATACAATAGCTGATTATTTAACAAGAGTTAGAAATGCTCAATTGCGCAAACAAGAGTTTGTGACAATTCCTTCTACAAAAATGCTTGTTGCAATCAGTGAAATATTGAAAAAATCGAATATGATTGAGGATTACGAAGTGTCTAATGAAGAAAATCTTCCTCAGCAAACTTTGAATGTTAAATTAAAATATTTCGGTTCAGAGCCAGCTATGAGAAGTATGAAAAGAATCTCAAAACCTGGATTGAGGAAATATGTTAATTACAAAGAAATACCTAAAGTCTTAAGTGGTAAAGGTATTGCTATTATTTCTACACCGCAAGGAGTTTTAAGCGGAGATGACGCTAAAAAAAGCAAAGTCGGTGGTGAGTATTTATGTGAAATCTGGTAATAATGTCAAAAATCGGTCAAATGCCAATAAAATTCGATAGTTCCAAAGTCAAAGTCAATATTGAGGATGGCGGTGATTATCATTATCTTTTAGTTACTGTTGAAGGTCCATTAGGAACCCAATCATTATCGGTTAGAAAAGGCGTAACTATCAAAATAGAGAATGATGAAGTTATTGTTGATAAAAAGTCAAACACTGTTACTGGGAAGTCCTATCATGGCTTATACCGATCACTAATCGCCAACATGGTGCAAGGTGTTACAGAAGGTTTTGAAAGAAAATTAGAAATTCATGGAACAGGTTATCGCGGTGAATTAAAATCAAATAGAAAACTAGAGTTAAAGCTCGGTTTCTCTCACATCGTACATTACGAAGCAAGAGAAGGAGTTGAATTAATTATGGAAGACCAAGAGAAAATCACAGTAAAAGGAACAGATAAACAATTAG
>CALMQQ010000278.1 GCA_937871845.1 uncultured bacterium | reverse complement strand
ATTTCCTACCAAGGTTACTATGGGAAAATTATGTAGGAATCTTAGCAGACAAATTGATTGTATCCACCGAATCAGAAAAAAACACATTAACAAAAATGTACATGGTTAATTCGGACAAGATTGATGTTATTCCCCCAGGAATTCAAATAGAAATGTTTAGACGCCTTCCGACTGAAATAGTACGCAAGAAATACGACTTACCCATAGATGCAAAAATCTTATTATGTCTTGGCAGAATCACCGAAGCAAAAGGTTACCATCATGCAATAAAAGCATTAAAAATCCTAAAAAAGAAATATAAGAAACCAGTCTACCTCGTGATTTGGGGAGGCTCAGCCACGCCTGAAGATCGAACAAAAGAAGAAACAAAATACTTAGCTAGATTGAAAAGTCTTGCCAAACGCATGAAAGTCTCTGATTTTGTAATTTTTAGACCTTCTGTCACACACGACAAAGTCAATGAGGTTTATAGTAGTGCGGACGTTTTGTTGATAACTTCCGAAAACGAACCATTTGGTATAACTGTTCTCGAGGCTATGGCCATGCAAGTGCCCGTAGTATCGAACTTCGGAGAGGGACCCAAAAACCTCATTGTTCACAATCAGACTGGATGTTTAGTTAATATTGATCATTTGGATAGATATGCTAACTATATTTTTGCTTTATTACTTGACGATTACTACAGGAAAAAAATTATTGATAATGCCTACAACTTTATTCTAAACAATTTTGATTGGGATGTGAGGGTAAGCGATTACCTAGACTCTTACAAAGAAGCAATTGTAAAAAGAAAAATAACCGAAAGTCATAAAGGTAAAGTAAACCGTAATTATTTTTTAAAAAAAAATTTAACTTAATATGCAGTATTTTATAAAAGGAAACTTCTATTTTGATATTGATTCGTACAATCAATTAAGGATTACTGGTCCTGAGAATCACTTGTTGTTTGGTGCCACTTTCCACCCTACTTCTGGCATTGAAATTTCATCCTATAAATTGAACAAAGGACAATTACAGATTGAATTACAATTAGAAAAGAGAGAGATTAATATTGCTGTCCCCTTGGTATGCGACATAAGAACACTTAGATCCTTCGTAGAGGGAATAAATCCGAAGCCATCCTACGAACAGCTTGTGGACAGAAAGATTGAGAAGGTTATACCAAGAGAAATTTCCTCCAAATCCACAAAACTTTACAATAAGATTCAATTCGTGAATGAATACTTCGTCGAGGAAGATGGAAAGAAGTATTACGGCTCAGAAATAATTGTAAAAAAGCCAGTAAAGATTGATATAGAAAATAATCGTCTACGAATCATCGGTGAAGAACCATTAAAAATTACTATTCGTACACTTACGAATTTCGGAATAAATACCAAAAGTCTAAAGAGTTTATATCGTCAGAGATTACCCATCCCAAAAAATCTTCTCGATGGCGAGATCCTTGAATTATACAAAAATTCAAAAGCTCAAATTAAACATCTAATTAAATCAAAGAAAACAAGTAGTTTTGAATATGGAACTATATTCCCACGAGACTGGATTGAGTCTGCTGACTTAGGATTGAAAGACTTTACTACAGACACAATCGATTATATGTACGATCAGTCAATGCAATTCATATCCGAAGATGGTGAAGGCTGGCATGAAAATGCAGTCGGGGAATTCAAGTACAAAACAGAAAAACCCTTCGAAGACATTGATAGGAGGATGATTGATATCGAGCCTAGATATATTTTGGGTCTCAAAAGAGTTTCAAAAAAGTTCTTAACATCCGAAACACATCATCAAAAACTTCTTCATGTATCTAAATTTATATTAGAGAATGCAAGAAGCAAACAACTCATAACTTTTAAAAAATCCCCAGATGATGAATCCGAATACTTGATTCTAGGAAATTGGCGTGATAGTAGTCTCGCTTATCCAAAACACAAGCAACCTTTAGCCCCATATGATGTTAATTGTGTTTTCTATCCTCAAAGTTTGAGAATAATTCGTGAATATAGCGATTATTTCGAGATTGACGATTTAGAGGAGTTAGACAAACTCATTACAAAGTGGGATAACCAAAAAATCAAATTTCGCCTATACCATACTGAAGAAATCTTGGGTTATTCACTGGCATTGCATGGAAAGAAAAATATTCCATTAACAAATCTACATCTAGATGAGTCCTACGATTTATTTTACGGTAATCCAAGTTTAGAAGAAGTTATTAGTTTTGCAATCAAGGTAGTTGATCCAGAATATTTCTACACCCCTGTCGGGCCCACACTAGTGGCAACCGACGATGATGATTTTTCGAGTGAGAACTACCATGGCAAAGTCATATGGCCTAAGCAGGCAGCCTACACAGTAGCCGGATTAACCAAACAATATTTCCGAGGGCTAAGGGAAAGTTGGCAAGAACCAGTATTACATACAATTCGAGATGCTGTGATTAAAACTAGCGAAGCATGTTTCAGAGGCTGGAAAGAGTTAGGGGCAGTTCCAGAACTTTACTACTATGACGAAACCAATAATAGAGCACGTCTTTACACGGACCAAACTAATTACGAAGGTCAGATGAGCTTAATTCAGCTATGGTCATCCGTAGGTTGCAGAAGAATAATTCACGATTATATTTCAGTTCAACATCATAAATAATTTTATTTGTTAATAAAAGTTAATGAGAATAGTACATATTGCGCCATTTGAGGAACCAGTACCGCCAAGGAAATACGGAGGAGTGGAATTAGTTGTTTATAACCTTGTTGAGGAAATGAATGGACTTGGACACGAAGTACATTTAATGGCTTCAGGAGATTCGAAAGTATCCGCGAATCTAATCCCACTTGTACCGAAATCACTAAGAACTATGTATGACCAGTCAGAAATAGATGAATGGAGGAATTTCATGAAGGTTTATCAGATTCCAAAGGCAATCGAGATGATAAATAAAATCCAACCTGATATTGTGCATAATCATTTTGCCTGGAGATTTATTCAGTTTGAGAGGTTTATCGATTGTCCGATGTATACAACAATACACGGACCCATAACCTCAATTCACGAAAGATATACTTATGCAGATCACCCTGATCATAATTATATTTCTATTTCGGACAATCAAAGAAAAGCTATGCCTGAATTGAACTGGGTTAAGACAATTTACAATGGTATTGATGTTAGTAAATTTGAAGTTGGGAAAAAAGAGGACAGAAAGTATTACGCATTTCTAGGCAGAGTATCACCAGAAAAAGGCATAAAAGAAATTTGCGAAACGATTAAAAAGACAAACCATAAGCTCGTAATCGCTGCGAAGGTAGATACTGTTGATAAAAAATATTACAATGAGGAGATTGCTCCTTTGATTGATGGCAAGCAAATTAAATTCATCGGGGAAGTCGATCATAAAGGGAAAAATAAACTTCTTAAAAATGCTAAAGGATTACTACTCTTGTTAAATTGGGAAGAGCCATTCGGTCTAGCGGTTGTAGAAGCCATGGCATGTGGCACTCCAGTCATTGTAAATAAACGTGGATCTATGCCAGAATTAGTTGTGGACGGAAAGACTGGTTACTTAGTAGACACACTTGAAGAAATGCAAGCACGGATGGACGATGTCGACAAAATCGACCCTCACGAATGCAGAAGTCATGTGGAGAAAAATTTCTCACACACAAAAATGACTAAAGATTATTTAGATTTAGCAGGTAAAATTATTGGCTCATAACAT
>CALMQQ010000277.1 GCA_937871845.1 uncultured bacterium | reverse complement strand
TATTTCTTCTGAGGGTGTTACTGCCAGAAATGCCCTATAATGTTGGTTCTCTTCAAACATCAGCTTCCGTTAACTCATATTCATCATCACTGTTTCTATACAACATCGAGTATTTTTCAGACGCAATATTTCTAAATAAGAAAGCATTCTTTCCAGACATCTCCAAGCGTTCTATAGCCTCTCCAACATGCATTGGTCTGTTAGTTTCAAATTTCAGATTTTTGACAACCGGTTTGTAATCGGAATAACTGTAATCTTGCTCAACAAACTCTTCTGCAGATTCTTTTGCCTCTTTGATTTTCCATGGTTCTTGTTTTTCCCATTTTTTAAATTGTTCTTGGTATCTTGTTAATTTTCTCTTAAGTAGAACTTCTAAACTATCAATCAGTGCTTCTACAGATACTCCTCTTTCTTCAACTTTAATAAAAATATGAGGCATAGTAACATTGATTTCCATTCTATACTGTTTGTTTGGTGGATAGTTTTTATTTGAACGAACGTGTACAGTTATGCTTGTAGATTTTGAAAGCAATTCTGCATGTTTCTTTAATTTTGTATTAATATATTCCTTTGATTTTTCTGATAATTTAAATCCCTTTTGCACATATGTTGGGTCGACCATTATTTATAGAAATAATATAAAGTAGCGGGCAAGTTTATATGTGACCTAGTATTATTATAACGAAAATAATCACAAATACTGCAAGATATTCGATAATTACCTTCAAATCTAGTGATTTTTCTTCGTAATGATTAACAACAGCGGTGAAGTAATAGTATACGAAAGTTGTAAGTATAGTATGTGCGACTATTGAAATGTCAAAGTTCAGTAGCGCGAGGAATGAATTAAAGTATACCAACAACATTGCAAATAGCATCATTCCGCCTTGTTTATTTATTATATGGTATCTTGCAAGTGTTAAGTAACCCAGAATAATTAACACAGCGGTGTTCATTAATCCAGAGATAATATATAACTCTCCCAACAGTGCTGTGACAACGAAAATAGAAAAAGCAAGCATAAATACACTCGCGATACTAATCACGTCATACACATTAGCTGTTTTATTTTCTAATTTATATTTATTCTCATAGTATGCCTTGATATTTAAAAACAGAATTGAGAATAGAACAAGTGAGATTAATGCAATTACCAAAGCCATATTAAGCTGTGAATTTGCAAAAACGAATAGAACAATACTCACAAACAATACAGTCGGCATTATTAAATGATGCACCCAATGAGCCTTCCTGTGCTTCTTACTTCTTGATGTTAATTCGAATTGATCATCAAACGTTGTTGCATAAAACTTAGTACTATAAAGTTCAAAAAGTAAAAGTGTGTATAAACTTATAGAGGCTGCGAAGTAACTAATTGCACTAGAGGTATGCAAAATACTGTAAAGCGCCATTATCCCGATAGTTATCATCACTGCATAAATGTATGGACGCTTTGTATATTGGACTAATGTCTTCATTAGATTATTGATCCTCCGAATCCTCCCATAAATACAACTAAAATAAGAATTATCATCGCTGAGAGGTGTAGATGTGATTTACTTCGTTTGACACCGGTAAGCCCCGATCTGTGGATTACATAGAAATCGAACATAAACAATGCAAATAGTATCATTATAAATGCAAAATTGACCTGTGATTGAATACCCCCAGCATTAATTGAGCTCAAAAGTGACCCCGAAATAATTGTTCGAATGTCATTACCTTCATAGTCTTGAGCTAAAAAAGAATTATGCTCAAATTGTCCTAGAATCTCATTACTGGGCATTTCTAAAACAGTCTGATTTCCTGCAGAATCTTCAGCGGTAATACCTAACACGACCTCACCTTCTAATAATTTTTTAGATAATTGGATTTCCCATGAACCGTCTTCACTTTTTATAAACAAATCGCTAATTAGATTTGTAGAGACCTTTATTGTATCGTCAGCACTATATATTTTGAATTTAATCATTTCATCCTCACCTTCTCCAAGATAACTAATTTCCATCTTTTCTTGATCAATCTCTGGTGCAATAGTATCTATTGTAAAGTTCACTACAGGGGATTCATTTACCTGTTTATCGTTTATATAACTAACGGCTTTAAGAGTTTTTGCTCCATCCTCTAGAGCTGATGGTCTGAAGCTAAAATTTTCACCTTTCGAATCAACTCTACCAACATTAATTTCATTTATAAATATATCTATTACGCTAATGTCAGGTTTAGTACCTTTTATTTCTGGCTGATTGGTATTTAGAACGGCTCCAATTTGTGGGTCTGTGATATTTGTTCCTGGAATACTTGTAGGAACTACAGTAGGTACAGCTGTTGGTGCTGGTTTGTTTGTGGGTGTTACTGTCTTTGTTGTCACCTGAGTTACTGGTTTGGCAGTGGGAGCAGGTGCAGTAACTTTTTGTTTAGAACCAAAATGAACAACAACAATTGTATTATTTGGATTTCCTTGATAACTACCATAAGCAAATCCGATACCTATTTCTGTGAAATTCCCACTCAATACATTTGCCCTGTGAGTAGGACTGTTCATCCAGGCATTCATTAAAGTACTACTATTCGTGAAACCCTCCCCAAGATTCTCCCCTGCATATATGTACTCATAACCAGCATTCAAGATAAAACTCCACGGAGATGTTCCAGGAGGACAATAATGATCCCAACAGTCAGATGATAACATTGCTTGCGCTTTGTTGGTTGCTGAAGTAACTAATTGGTTGTTGACTGTGAGACCTCCAAGACCATTTGCAGCTCGATTAGAATTGTGAAGGCTGTATAAGGTCCCTGCATCTACTGCTGCTTGTACTGTGCTCAATCCTAGTTGACCAACAACAACATTGAAAAGGAAAATAACCAATACATAGATAACCAATACAGATCTATGCAAAAGGTATGGAGTGTAGTTGTTTTGAGAGGTTGGCAGTAAAAATCTTCTCATATTTCGAATACTTATACTAAATATAATAGCAGAAATCAGAAAACTTGAAAGTATTCTCGTTTATTCTTCACCATGACATACGCATAAATGATATAATTAATATATACATTTATTCATTGAATTTGTGTTAATAATAGGATGAATTTTCAATAAGAAAATATGACAGGAGATTATCAAAAATTAATCAATCTTCTTGAGCAAATTGAAAGAGAAGTTGAGGAACTTGAAAAAGATATACTTAATATCTACCTCTTTCAGTAGTTGAGTGATTAATCAACCATAATTACACTTTACTTCCTACAGCATCTGAGATGCTATCATATCCATCTTTTTTCAATAAATCTACGAGCCCGTGATTAATTTGCCCAATTAGTTGCGGGCCGTTGAAAATCATACCTGTAATCATTTGTACCAGATTTGCACCATAGCAGATTTTTTCGTATGCACTTTCCGCAGAATCAACTCCTCCAACTCCAATTATTGTAATTTTACTTTTATACTTTTTGTAAGTTAATCTTATTAAATTGTTAGATAGCTCTCGTGTTGGAAGTCCACTAACTCCGCCTCTCATATCATCTGGATAATCCTCAGTAATATATTCACTATTTCGATCTTTGTTTAAATTTCCAATTATCACACCTGCGATCTTATGTTTAATTGCAGTTTCTACAAGCGGGTCAAATTTATCCCATGGTAAATTAATTGGCATTTTTAGATAAACTGGTTTTTTAGTTTTTATTTGTCTTAGCGAAGTTAATAAACTATCCAATCGTTCTGGTGTAGAATACGGTTCACCATAAAAAGTGTTTGGACATGAAATATTAATTGTGTAATAGTCACCGATATTTGAATTCACTAGTTTTTCGAATGATCCCTTGTAGTCTTCTATACCCTCTTCGAATCCACTAGCTTCTACTGAATTGGTTCTGGCTATAGATACTCCCAATATATTTCCATTTGAAGATTTATAGTTATTCTTTATTTTGTCAATAATTTTATCAACACCTATGTTTTTTAATCCGTAGAAAACTACTAAACCCTTATCTTTTTTCAGTCTGTACAATCTTGGCTTCGGGTTTCCTGCGTATGGATGTAATGTCACAGAACCAATCTCTGCGAAACTAAAGCCGACACTATGAATCACTCTTATCAAATTCGCATCTTTATCAAAACCAGCAGACAATCCGATAGGATTTCTGTAAGTTAAACCATCCACTTTCTGTACCAATTTTTCATGGTTAAAATCGAAAAGGAGCTTGGTTACAGATTTGAGGAAAGATACATTCCCTAATGTTTGTCCAACTTTTAGCATTCTATCGTGAACATCTTCTGGATCTTTTTTAAAAAAAATCGGTTTTAAAATTTTTTTGTAACTAATTTCAATTAAATTGGTGAGTATCATTTTATTAATTTTTTAACTTCATTAAGAATTAACAAATCTCGTGCTAATTCGAATTTTTTATTGTAAGAATTTGTTTTTGATGATTGCATATGTTTCATAACTTCATGAATCCCAATCCATTCCCAAGAAAAACCTTCTTCTAATTCGGATTCAGTATAAGAAACATCCTGAAGATTTTTATCATAATTCGCAAGAAAAGCGTAGGAAAATTGAAACATTCCCTCCTCAAATTTTGAAAAGTCTGTCCTAAGTTCAGTAACCAAACCAAGTGGTAGATTTATAGAAATCTCTAAACCTGTTTCTTCTAATGCCTCCCTTTTTAAAGCTTCAATTAAACTTTCACCTTTTTCGATACCTCCCCCTGGGATTTTATAAGTATCGAACTTAGAAGAATATACCATGGCAATTTTTTTATCCTGCCGACTTATTACCGACCTAACTGCTTGTCTCACAAGAAATTCTTTATTTAAAATATCGTTATATTCACCTGTTATAATTTTGTGGTCAATGTGTCCAAGATGCTTCATTATTTGTGATAACTCCCTCCATTAGTCAAATTTAAGACACGATATAATTGCTCAATCATCAAAACGATAGAGATTTCGTGTGTAAAAGTAAGTTTTGATAGTGCAACTGAATAATCGCATCGTTGTAGAAACTCTTGATGTAAGCCAAAAGCATTACCAAATATGAAGGTGATATTATTTTCATATCTAAATCTTTTGTCCACAAAGAACTTAAAACCCTCCGTAGTGAAGTCTGTTCCATGTTCTGTAACTGCAATTGTATATCCCAACTCTCTAAAGCTAGAATTAAGATCACTCACCTCAACTGGTCTTCCGTCAACATCTTTTAATACTCTATAATCAGTTTTAGCATACTTACCCAGAAGCATTAGATAATATTCTATTAGCTCCTTAATTGGTTCGGATTTTACTTTTCCGAATGTTATAAAAGTAAATTTTGTCATTTTTTAAATACTTAATGATAGAATGATTTTACCATGTCTAGCAAAAACCCTATTCTGCAAAAGTATAATACTATCGCAAAAATTTATAATCAAGTTTGGTTGATTGCCATCATTTTTGCTGTAGGACTATTTGTAATGCAGATTGCCACAGGAAACATATCAGATAAAAAAGACACTCCAGAAACTTCTGATTTTGAGTGTTATCAAACACCTGACAAAGAAATCATACAATTGGACAAATATGAGCCACAAACCAATACCGAACTTTCAATAATTGAATACAATCAAATAATTAAAACAAAACTTACCGTCAACGAAATTCCACCCATTAATAACCCCAAGTTCACAGAGAATCATGCTGAAGTGCAAAAATGTATTGGTAATGAAGAGCAGGTCATTGTTTTGGAAGGGCTAGACGAGACAAAAATATATCCATTTAATATACTTCGACAACATCTAGTGATTAACGATTTTCTAGACGCTGAGCCAATACTAGTATCATTCTGTGCTCTATGTAATTCACCCGTAGTGTATGAAAGAAATCTCAAAGACAAAACATTTACATTTGGCACTACTGGACTATTATATAGGAATAATGATCTATTCTATGATGATTTGACAGATTCGCTTTGGAGTCAGTTAAATGGGAAAGCAGTTGTCGGGGATAGTGTAGGACAAAGTCTCACACGGAAGAATTTTAAGATAATGTCGATTAACAATGCTGTAGAGCAATATCCAGAATCTAAACTAATGACTTTTGATACTGGTTTTAGGAGAAATTACCAAGATAAAAGTTTTGAAGATTACGAAAAAAATAAGACAACACTTAGTGAAGTTATAAATATTTCAGAGGAGTTCGAGGTAAAAGATACAGTTTATGCTTTTGAATTAGGTGACCAAATTTATGCAATGAATTCTAAAGATGCAAAGAAAGAAGATTTTTCAATTCAAATAGATGAGAAAACCAATGTAAGCACAACTTCTGAGGATGGTTTTATAGAATTATTAGTAAATGATCAAGAAACGCAATACATACAGTCATATTGGTATGTTTGGCATGACCATTTTCCTGAGACAATCTCACTAAAGCCATAAACACCCACCTACTAATGCTTTCCATGGTGTATAATTATCCTATGAGAAAAATCAAACCTAATAAAAAAATCACTGTTGCACTTTCGGGTGGAGTGGATAGTGCTGTTTCAGCTGCAATACTTCTAGAACAAGGGTATGACGTTACTGGAATATTTATGAAGAATTGGTCTGGAGCAGATTTTTCTGTGAATTCCGATTGTCCTTGGGAACAAGATCAACAAGATGCGGAGGATGTTTGCAAAACATTAGGAATCCCTTTCAAGTCAGTAAACTTCGAAAAACAGTACAGGGATATAGTCGTACAGTACTTTTTTGATGAATATTCCAAAGGTAGAACTCCATATCCAGATGT
>CALMQQ010000276.1 GCA_937871845.1 uncultured bacterium | reverse complement strand
AGTAGTCTATGCGTTAATCGCAGCATTTAAATACATCCAATCACAAGGTGACCCTGGTAAAATTGAAGAAGCACAGAAAGCAATCAAAGCTATATTTATGGGAATAGCAGCGATGTTAATAGGAATAGTCGGGGTTGTATTGGTATTCGTATTCTTTGGAGCAGGAAGAGTAGATCCAACATTAACCCAAGTCTGTTTAAGTGCTCCTAACAGTGTAGGTTGTAATATATGTATTACTGAAGGAGTCGAAGGAAATGCGTGTGAATGGTGTAATGAACATTATGCATTATTTGCAGCTGGTACATATACTGAAGATCAAGTGAGTGCAGATTGTAAAGATCCATTAAATGGAGGTACACCGTTGGGAACTGATCCAACAATTATTGATCCTTCTCCATAATTGCTTTCATAATAAATTAGAAAAAGAGTTACTATCTAGTAACTCTTTTTTTATTAATACATCGAGGTTGTTTTTCGTTTGCACGTGAGATAAACTGAGTTAGTTATGAAAAGCTTTGTGAAGAAATATATTTTAAGCACAATTTTGTCATTGTTTTTAACTTTAACTTTACTAGGTTTTCGTACTTTGCCAGTCCTTGCACAAGGTGGACAGACTGATTTTATAAATGATTGTCCCGTAGATAGTATTAATCCTGATTGTAGACCACCTACACTGCAAACATTTGAGTTTGTATTGGTGAGGTTCATCTATATTGCTTGGGCACTAGGTGGTTTTCTATGGTTGGCGTATTTCATTCTCATAGCCTATTCGTTCTTTACGAGTGATACAAACAAAATCGAAGACGCAAAAACTCGCTTTGGTAGGTGGTTGATTGGAATTGTTCTTTTTTACTTGTCGAGAATGATAATCGCGTCAGTAATGGCGACCATGATCTCTGGTACTAGTAATTGTTATCAACAATTTGACGGAACCCCTGGGTTTACGTTCTTCTTCCCAGATGTATGCACAGGTTAAATACTTTTATCGTTTAGATTTACTACGATATTGTCACAGAAGCTGAGTTCGTCCGGACTACTTTCCCCAAGCACACAATAAATTGACAGGTCTTCGCCACTATCGGTGCTTAAAAGACCATTAGAACAATATCTTTGTCCACATGAATCGTTGTAGTATCTATTTGTGTAAAAGTAGAAACTTTCATCGACTTTGACTCTATAGATTTGATTAGCCGTTAGTCGGGAATTTAATAATGTAATATCAGGTTCTAAGTCAGCCCCAAAGGGTGATGTGTCACTAGGATTTGTTGAAATTTGAAGAAATGTGTCATTTTGAGATAACTTCCACTGAGAAGGTGTTTGTTCTGATTTAATAACTTCCCCTTTATAATTTCCAATACTTTCTAGTGTTAGATTGGACTGCGATGAATTTGTATTTTCAGAAAGTACGAAAGTGTGTGAAAGTGTGGGAACTTCAATAGATGGTGATGGAGTAATCGTAATAACCTCCTCTTGTGAAATGGTTTTTTCTTTTTGAATTAGTTCTTGAGCATTCATTCCAGCATATACAAGGAGGATTGTCGCAATAGTTAATATGATTATTCTTTTCATAATTTTTTTGTTAAATGATTTTAGCACCGGAGTTAACTAGTAATTTAGCGTTAGGCTTTATAAGAATTCTATAATATCCTAGATTCATATCAAGTGTAACATTGCTGTTTATTGTTAGCGATTTCCCATCGTTAATTATTATATTATTGGGTACTGAGGTAGAGAAAGACAAATCACAATTCTCTGAAATCACCCAATCTCCTGATACCGGTGGTCTACAGTTTGAACTAGTAGACGTCTCGTTCCCATTAGTACTTACCATATCTGTGTTTTGGAAAGCACTCATAGTATGTTCAGACTCGTTAAATATTACTTTGTCTTCAAGGGTAAAAGTATAAGAATCAATAGTAAACGGTCTATATGGTGATACAAGATGAATATGAGTTCCCTGAGAGACTAGGGGACATGTTGATTTTGATTCGTTCACAGATCCTTCGACCATCTGACCGAGAAATTCTCCTTGTTTAATTAGTTCACCCTGTTTGATTCGTGAGGGAATTGTATCTTTATCAAGATGCCAGATTCCTATAATTTGGTTACTATTCGTAGCTTTGA
>CALMQQ010000275.1 GCA_937871845.1 uncultured bacterium | reverse complement strand
GATTGAATATAAACACGAATCAAAAAAAGCAAGACATATAGTCTGGTTTAGACAGGGTGAATTTGATTTACAAGCATCCAAACTCTCACTAGATGAGGGTTTTTATGAATGGTCGACTTTCCAAGCCGTCCAGGCAGTAGAGAAATCTTTGAAAGCAGTTATTGTATATGCAGGTGCAAACCCTCCAAGAATTCACAAACTCCAGACATTGATGGGGATTTGTAATAGGATCTGTCCGGAGTTCAAACAGACCAAATTTCAATTCAGATTTTTAGAATCGTTTACATTTGTCTCTCGTTATCCGTTTTTACTTCCAGGACGTACAAAAACACCTCACGAGATTATCACGAAACCTGAAGCAGAGAGAGCATACACACAAGCTCAAGAATTTCTAAAGAAAATATCCGTGATACTTTCACATCCTATGGAGTCGCAGGAATTATTATTGTCCTATGATGAAATGTTTACAAAAGAAGAAATTGAAAATCGTCTCAAGGTAATAAGGGAAAAATTAATTATTGCATTTGACCCTGAGAAAATAATCCTCTTTGGTAGATTTGCTAGAGATAAACAAGTTAGTAGACTCTCTACAATGGATATCTTAATAATCGCTAAAACAGACGCTAGCTTTATTGAAATAATTTTCAAAGCAAGAAAATCCACGAAAGAAGGATCGCCGATAATTGAACCACTAGTCTATACACCGGAAGAGTTTAAATTGATGGGGGATGATGAGGGGGAGAGTTTTTTGGAGACTGCACTTCAAGAGGGTCAAGTGATTTACGAAAAGCCTAAGCATTAAGCTTCGGCTGGATTTCTTTTAGTTCTTCAACTCCCTTTGCACCTACAGTGAACATGCTGATTTGAAATTCTTTTTTATATTTTTCTATCAATTTCGTACAAGCTTCTGGGCTTACTAACGCAGGTTGAAGTAATGGCTTAGCACAAGATGCCATATCTGCTCCCAACATCACACTTAGTGCTATATGTTTGCCATTTCGTATTCCTCCACAAGCTATCAAGTTTAGATCTTCAATTTCCCCACAATCGATTAAGCACTTATCTGTGGGAATTGACTCAGTTTTGAATATGTCTCCAAGGTCATCATCTCGACGATAGCCTTCTACCCAAGGCCAACTAGTTCCACCGCCACCTGAGACATCGATCCATTTGATACCAATCTCGCTGAGTCTTTTAGCTGTTTCTTTGTCAATTCCGTTGCCAACTTCTTTGATAAGAACAGGTTTTTTGATCTTGGGTAGAATCTTCGCAAGTTTATCAATCAGTCCTTTGAAGTTAGTGTCACCTTCTGGTTGAATCGCTTCTTGGAGATGATTTATGTGTAAAAATATCCCATCAGCTTCAATCATATCGATTAACTTGTTAATTTCTTTTGCTCCATACCCATAATTTAACTGTACCAAACCCATATTTGCGAACAACGGAACAGAAGGGCAAAGGTGGCGCACATTAAAGCTGTCCAGTGATTCTGGTTTCTTCAATATGACTCTCATCGATCCGAGTGCGAGCGGAATTCTGTTTTTTTCTGCAGCAATGGCAAGATTGGTGTTAATTGTTTTTCCAAATTCTTCACCACCAGTCATCGATGCAATCATAAATGGAAACGAAATTTCTTTGTCGAAGAATTTGACTGTGGTGTCGATTTCTTTTAAGTCGATTTCTGGAAGTGATTTGTGGGGTAGAATATATTTGTCAAAAGAAGAAGGATACGGCTGCGTATCCTTCTCTAAGACAATTTTGATATGTTGTAACTTTCTATCTTTAATCGACATTTTATTTTGCTTCTTCTGTTACGCGAAGTTCTCTGATTGCTGTAACTTTTACAGATCCAGGATAGTTTTGTGTCTCTTCAATTTCTTTTGCGATTTTGTGGGTTGTGATTACCACATCGTCGTCACTAGCAATAGATGGTTTGAAAATAACTCTGACTTCGCGTCCAGCGTGAATTGCGTAAGCTTCTTCAACACCTTCATATTTCTTAGCAATATCTTCTAGACCTTTTACTCTTTTAACGTAATTTTCGTAGCTGTCTTTTCTAGCACCTGGTCTTGCACCAGAGATTGCATCAGCAATTTTTACGATTTCTGCTTCTAACGAAGTAGTGTCAATATCACCATGATGTGATTCTACTGCATTTGCTAATTTTTCATCTTTCAAATATTTCCTAACTACATCGCCTGAGATGTGATGATGAGGTTTACCCTCAATCTCGTGAGTCAGAACTTTTCCAATGTCGTGGAGTAGGCATGCTTTCTTCACGAAATTTACGTCTGCACCAAGTTCAGATGCTAGTTGTCCACCTAGATTGACCATCTCCATACTATGTTTGATGAGATTCTGTCCATAGCTAAATCTGTATTTGAATCTTCCAAGTAGTTTGATGACTTCTTGTGGAAGATCATTACAACCAGAATCGTATGCAAGCTTTTCTCCAGTTCTTTTAATTTCTTTTGAAAGCTCGTTTTTGATTCCATAAATTGTTTCTTCGATACTTCCTGGATGAACTCTTCCATCCTTGAGGAGTTTCTGTAATGCTAGTGCAGCTACTTCACGTCTGATTGGATCGAAGCAGGATAGGGTAACTTGGTTCGGTGCCTCATCTACTATGATGTCAACACCAGTAAGTCTCTCGAATGTTCTAATATTTCGACCTTCTTTTCCGATTATTTTTCCTTTTAATTCTTCGTTCTCAATATCAATTGTCGTTGCTGTAGACTCTGCTACATAATCAGTAGCACTTTTTTGCATTACGTCTACCAAAATTTCACGACTGACTTTTTCGGAGGTGGATTGTATTTCGAAATCTGCCTCTCTGATTTTCCTAGCTACATAGGATTTGAGTTCTTCTTCAGTTCTGTCCATCACCAATTTTTTGGCCTCTTCAGGTGATAGTCGTGCTAACTTCTGAAGCTCTTCGGTAATTTTCTCACTTCTTCTTTTTACGTCTTTTTTGGCTTGTTCTACAGCTTTTTCTTTGTTCTCGATGCTTTCGAACCTTTCATCTAGAACTTTTGCTCTGTCGACTAACTTTTTCTCTCTTTCGTCGAGTCGTTTTTCCTCAGCGAGAACTGTTTGTTTCAGTTCGGTAGTTTGTTTCATCGCTTCAGTTTTAATCTTGTCGGCTTCTCTTTCAGCTTCAAGAATTGTGTTCTGTGCTTTCAAACTGGCTTTACGAATCCTTCAGCTTTTTTTCAAGCTCTTTTTTGTTTCTGGTGAGCATGTAGCTTGCACCCAGTCCTCCCGTTGCTATGATTGACAATACGATTAATAGTATTGTTTCCATCCAAATAAATTAATAACTAAAATGAAAAATATAACTATAAAAATAGTGATATTTTTCTTACTTTAGGTAAGTTTTGATTTATCTTCCTGGGATGATTAATAGACTATTACTCCGATAGAGGAGTTGGGTATGCGCAACGTCTTTACACGACTTGCTTTTGTTCAATAATATTTTTACTTTGAAATTTGTCATTTATTATTAACACATACTTTAAGTATACGAACATCCAAGAAAAAGGACTTACCTGTGCAATATAGTCTAATGATATGCTTAAACATACTTATAGTCAAGTGAAAATCGGGGGTGCTTACTCAAACAAGTCGCTAAATGCTTTGAACAATTTGTCCAAGAAAGTTCCTTTGTAGTTATGTTTCGTTTCTGAAGTTGTATTACTAATCGAAACTGATTGTTGAGCGTTTTGATAGTTTTGCATCATACCTAATTGCTGTTGCAAGTGTGCGATAGCTTGATTTTTCTGTGCGATAAGCGCATGAAGGTTACGTATGATGATTTTTTGATCTTCGGTTGAAGCTCTAAGTTGAAGTAACTCTGTACTATGTTCGTTTAATTCTTCTTTTGCTTTTATAACTTCTTGTCTAGACATCACAAGGTCAGCGTGTTCCTGAGAGTCTACCATCTTTTTTAATAAATCTTGTTCACTAATACCAATGTTCAAAAAGTAGTTTAAGTCATTTTGAGTTGGTTCTCTTCCTAAAATTTTGTTGTACATTTCGTTCACCATCTTCTTTCTATCATCTCGACTCATAAACCCTCCTGTAGGTTGTGAAGGACCAAAGTCTGAGTCGAAGCCAGACATTCCACCGGAATTGTATGAAGGCATTTGAAAATTATTTGTCGGCATAGGCGGTCTCGGAGGTTGTTGGAACTGATTTAAAGGTTGTGTCGGGTTGGGAGTATTCGGCCTTGCAACAACAGGTGGACTTCCTTGTGGAATATCTCTGAATGGAACTCCGAAATATTCCAGGACACCTTTGGCTATGCCTTTTGCCAATTTATCGATGTTTTTGTCATCTTTGAGAAACTTGGCATCGT
>CALMQQ010000274.1 GCA_937871845.1 uncultured bacterium | reverse complement strand
TACTGCAAAATTATCAACTGGACCAGGAGTAGGTGGCACCATATTATCCATAGGTGCTGGTGTAGGAGCCTGGAAATTGTCAACTGGAGACTGTGTTGGAACTCCAGGAGTAGGAGCAGGTGCTTGTGTTGCATCAACTGCAGGCTCTGTTGGAGCAGCTGCAGCTGGTTGCTGATCTTCAAAATTCACTGGGTAAGTAGAAACTGGATTGACTGGTGCACCAGATGGTTGTTGGTCTACTGGTTGAACTGGTTCTTTTTTCTTGAGGAAATCAAATAATCCCATTACGTATATTTAAGAAATAAAAATATTACAAAATTGTAATTCTTAATATTATAGACTGAATAAATTTTTAATTAAAGTCGAGCGGTCTACATTTCCCACATGGGTAATATATTCATCTTGGAATTTGTACAATAAGATGAATCCCCAAATCAATTTAAAGTGTTTCTTATAAATCGCATATGCCCTTTTCTTCTTGAAAATTAACAGTGTTGCATAAATCAAAAACAGTGGCTCTAAGAAGTTTGGGAAGAAAAAAAACATCAATTCATCTCTAGTTATGAAAAACAATAATTGTCCAATAGTTCTTAAAGCGAATGTGATTTTAATCTCTCTATGAATTTCCCATTTCCAACCCACAATGAGCATGAAAATATAAGTGACATAATCAGCTAGTTTATCAATTGTTTGATAGTTGTAGTCTTCAAGTCCTAGAGGGATTAAGATATCTCCATCAATGGTATCCAACAAAAAGTTTCCCCAACCTGCGAGGAAGGGAAACCAGATTAACAAAACTGGTAGGAGGAATTTGAGGGCAATGATAAAAACTATTAAATATGTGCCCATAATCAAATATTAATAATAATTAATGTCAATTTGTTAGTTTATTGTATAATTTCCTATGAACTACGTAAAACTTCTCGAATCTATCAACGAAATAGTTGTCAAAGAAGGTGAATTACTCCAAAAAGCACTCTCCTCTGGAGATGCCCTTGAATCACATCTCAAAACAAACCTTGAGAAAGGCTGGACAGACCACGATTTAAATACTGAGTTAGACGAAAAGATAGAATTGGAAATATATAAAAAAATTTCCAAGGAGTTTCCTGAGATAGGTTTTCATCTTGAGGAACACCAAGAATTCAATTCAGATCAAAAGGAATTCACATGTTTTATTGATCCAATAGATGGCTCGAAGTACTTTGCGAAAAAAGTTCCTTTCTTTGCAATTTCGGTCGGAGTTATGAAAGGTGATGAACCTATCCTCGGAGTAATTTATAATCCAATTTCAAACCAACTATATTCTGGGGCCGAGGGCATTCCTACAACTTTAAATGGTAAAGAAGTGAAAGTCAGTGAAGAAACCAATCCTCAATCCGCTATGATTTCAGTAGACTTAGCCTCGCACAAAGAAAATTGGGAAAACTAAAGAGACTCGATGAATCAAAAATTAAGCGAACTAATATATAGTTT
>CALMQQ010000273.1 GCA_937871845.1 uncultured bacterium | reverse complement strand
ATAAATCCATTGGTAATTCATAAATCCATTGGTAATTCATAAATCCATTGGTAATCACAATCGTAACTTATTACGAAAAGTATTATTCTTTCCCAAAATGATATATTGGGAACTATATCTAAACAAAAAATAGCATGATTACAAATATATACCAGAAACTAATTTGGAACAAGGTCAACTATTTTTATTTGAGTTAACTCATCACCTACGATTAGGAAGTATACCTAGTTTTGAAGAATGAAAGTATACATTTGAATATTCTGTAATAATTATTTAATTTAAAATTTCACGCAAAAGTTAGGATAAAAATCACATAGCACTAACGAGCTGTGTGATCACGTGAATATCAGACGTTTGTTACTATAATAATCAAATATTTGCGTAGATGTGTTGGTAATTTTCAGTTTGTTTATCTATTGGAACAATAATTTGTGATGAAAATTTGAACAAAAATCGAGTTTATCTGATAAATTATTGGGATAACATGACTACATATTCAGGATGCGATACGATTTTTTCTGGAAAAGAACTGCCTAGGGCTGATGTAATTTATAAGAATTATTTATATTCTTTTCGTGTGTCAAATTATCAATCAGCGGTAATTCCAGAGATTGGAGCTGATGAAACTATTATTTGGATTCATTCCAATGAAAACTCAACGGATAATTCAATTATTTTGACTCAAACTTCTCTCTACAAAATTGAAAAGAAATGCGTGATTAGTCAAATTTCACTAGACAAAATCCACACTTTATCACACATCAAAAACAATATTCTCAGATGGGATAAATTAGGTATCAACTCCTCCATTAATGATACACCAAACATAAATGATATACCAAAAGAAAGTCTTGGTATCAAACCCACCAAAGCCATTGGTCTGTGGATTGAAGTGCTTCGACTAATTAAACCAGAAATAAAGTTAGCATCAGAATCTACTACTCAGACAAATACTACGGGTGTCATATTAGGTGGTACAGTTGGTACTGCACTTGGAGCAGCCGCTGGTAGTGCAGCTGCAGTAGGAGTTTATTCGATGGTTGCTACAGTTGGAGTAGCTTCAACAGGTACAGCAATATCTAGCTTATCAGGAGCAGCAGCAACAACTGCAACATTAGCTGCATTGGGTGGAGGTATGCTAACTGGTGTGGCAGTATTGAGTACTGTTGTAGCTGTACCTGTCGCAGTAATAGGTATAACAGGTTCCGTAGTTGGATTGCATATTCAGAAACAATTAAAGGGTCGTGGTGCATCCTCTTAGAGCGTCGCCTGTTCTCT
>CALMQQ010000272.1 GCA_937871845.1 uncultured bacterium | reverse complement strand
CAAATCCAGAGGATAAACTTAGTGGAAAGTATTGCGTTGGAAGTGGAGGACAGCAAATTATTTTTCCAGGTCCTTCAACAAATAATTCCGTATCTTCTATGACCTTTAATGTTGAAGTATCAAGTATTGAATATACGATAAATTCAATCTTTGATGATAATACTATAGGTATACATCTCAGGATTCCACTTGTTGTTGAAGATTTTCGTAATCCTCATATTGACATAAGGTCAGTAGATAGGTTCATTGGAAATATTGCATCAATTATCCTTCCAAAGTAACCTAAGAAATAAATTAAATTGAATCAAGAAAAGAGTATAATATAGTAATCTTATTTTTTACCCCCTATAAATGAACAAATCCCAAAACGGATATCTCGACAACATTGAGCGAGAAACTGAGGAGAATACCAGTTACAGAAAAGTTCTTTTTACTGGTGAATACTCACAATTAGTTTTGATGTCGCTTAAACCAGGCGAAGAAATCGGAAAAGAAGTACATGAAGGCCACGATCAATTTTTCAGAATCGAGACTGGTGAAGCCGAAGTTTTAATCGGAGACGAAGTCTTAAAAGCTGGTGCAGATGATGCAATTATTATTCCATCAGGAGTGAAGCATAACGTCACCAATATCTCGGAGACTGAAGATTTGAGATTATATACTATATACTCACCTGCAGAGCATGCGGATGGACTTGAGCAGGTGGAAAAACCGGAGGAAGATTGAGGAATTAAGAGATTAAGGGATTAAGGAATTAAGAAATTAAGAGATAATTTTATTGGAGTTGGATTAGATCTGAAATTGTGAGTTCGGAATGATTGCTACTTTCTGAGTTTTACTTTTAACATTCGAAAGTGTTCTCTCTTTAGCTTATTCCCATTTATTACGAAGAATCCGACAGACATTAATACTAGCCCTACCAATGGCGACTCAACAAGAGTATTCCCAGTATCTACAAGATCCACATTTATTCCCAACGTCATCTGAGGATAAGTTATCACTTCCCCTCCCACAGTCGTCGCAGTAATTGTCACTGTATGAAGTCCATCTTCAATGTATGCGAAAGTACACTCGAAATTACCATCAACATCGGCTGTAGTTTCGCAAATTTTAGGATCTGAGTTTACTACAATTCTTACAAAAGCTAGAGGGTGGGTTATTCCAGTAAATTTGATGTTATTGTTACCTTGGTAATAGTATGCAAATACATTTTTGAGGACTTCAATTGCATTTATGTTGGTGATTTTAAGACTCACAGATGTTGAAGGTATGATTGTTGGTATAGAGGTGGGTGTAATTGTAGGCACTATAGTCGGAGTAGGTAATTGTGAATTTATATCAAACATCATCAACTTTGTTGAATTCTCACTGCCTGTAGGATTGAAAAAGAATTTATCGTTTATAATTTTATAGTTCCAAATATCAGT
>CALMQQ010000271.1 GCA_937871845.1 uncultured bacterium | reverse complement strand
CTCCAATACCTTCACCGACTCCAACTCCGATTGTATACCATCCATGGGTAAACACAATTGGAGGGAATGTATATAGCAGTACATTTAATCAGACTACCCTTAGCTCAAATAATATTATTAATAGTTTCTTTGATAATGTGAATTTTGCAAGTTTTATTGGAAGAGAGAGATTTCTATCTACTAATCTATACCTTCAACCTGTAGGATTTGCACTCCCATCGAGGAATTCCGAGAAAGAATCACAACTCAATGATTACGCAGATGCAAACTCAGAATACAAGACAGATGTCAGCTGGTTTGAATACTTTGATCAGTATTTGAAAAACTCGACTCCGACAATCACGAAATCAAATATCACAGTTTCGAATATAACTAATAATCGGATGTCCGAAATACACCCCACCGGGAATCTAAACGAAGTGGTTGTATATTTATCAGGAGACTTGACGATTGATGTGAATATTTGTGACACAAAAAGTATTTTTCTTGTCAGTGGTAATTTAAGTATTCAGCCAAACTTGGTAAACGAAGGCTTCGAAAATGGTTGTATGTTTATTGTTCAAGGAACAACAACAATATTACCTGGTGATGGATTAGGTTCTGCAGATCCAGACAAAACTGTTTATGACCAGGTTCATGGATATTTTGTGACTGGACTATTTAGTACCGTTGCAGATCCTTCCGGAGATGGCTTATACATAAAGGGTGGGGTAGTAGAGACAGATAAAACAGCAGGTAACATGTCTTTAAACAGGAATCTTGGAAACATCAGAAGTCAATATTCACCTTCCGAGATAATTGAATACGACCCCAGATATCTATATATTTACGGTGATCTTATGTCTTATGTGTTTGGTTATAACATAAGAGAAGGTCAATTTATTAGGGCACAATAGTATTATGAAAAAAGCATACAAAGGACAAATACTAATAATCTTGATGTTGGCATTAGCTATTATTAGTATATTGCTTGTTTTGATTTCAAAAAATGTTAGGCGAGATACTCTTGATCAATTCCAATCTGAACAATACGAAGAGTATTATTCAGCTGTAGAACAGGAGTTACTAAAAATCATCTCTGGCCAAAATCCAGCATGTCCTGAGGCTTCAATAACATGTGATATTGAACTAACTGGATTAGAATTTAGTAATGCTCTTTCGAAAAAAATGCTCTACATAGTAAAAGATCTGATCATTAACTTTTCGGATATCCCAGTTGGAAAAGACAAGAATATAACGATACCTCTAGAAGGATATAAGGACAACTTAAAATTTAGTTGGAAAGGGCAGGTGGCTTGGGTTGTAAACATTGACTATAAGTCTAATATTGGTGAATATAAAACCTCACAGAGTATTTATGATAATTTTGATATCTTCGATCCAAATGATCCTATAAGTTGTTTATCATTTATCCCAGATGGTTCGAATAGTTTCGAATTTGACATTAAACAATGTCTAGATAGTGTAGAACCAAGTGGAGTTTACGCACCGATATCTGTGAGGATGAAACCAATTATGAGAATTGGCAGTAATACTGAATTATCACTTCTAGAACCAACATCACCAGACTCAGGTTTACCCCCTCAGGCATATATAATACTAGCAACAGCTGAAATAGACGACGATTTAGGGAACTCTCCATCAATTCAACTAGAGCTTCAAATCCCTACTAAGGATCCATCTTTAGAGATATTGGATTATGCTCTTAGAACAAACAAGGTAGTATCAAAACCTAAACCTTAAAAGTTCCTAGTAAATACACTAATTTGACGATACTGCGTGGAGACCTCAATATTCACATCATCAGAAACATTTGCAGTAAGTGAGGCTAACAAAATACCTTGAGTGGTTTTTTCTGTTTGTTGATAGAGTGTAAGTTCAAAACGAGTGCCGATAGGATCGAACTTCAGAATGTCAGAAGATTGATAATAGAGTTCGTAAACCCCCGATGGATTCTGCTTTAGTTTACACAACTTGTTCTCCGGGCATTCTGTTACATTAGTCCCATATACCCAAGCATAGTCATTTCCTGTCAAATTGAAAAAGCAAGCGGGAGCAGATGAAACGGCGTTTGTACCATCAGGGTTAACGAAACTGATACTTTCACCACAAAGGGTTTGATCAATTCTGCTTGAATTGCGGAAATCTCGTCTAATCATAACCGCAATTTCTGATAAATCACCTCTAACTTTCGATCTACCAGCGATTCTTCTCCCTGCATTGATACTAAGGATTAATACTTGAACTATCATTGTCATAAGAACAGCAAAAACCACTAAAGTCACTAACATTTCAAGAAGCGAAAAGCCTTTCTTATTTTTAATAGTCTTAGTCATAATCATAATTGAGTTCTGTTTTTAAAACCGATTGATTCGGTGAGTTTATAGCCATCTTTGATCTTATAGACTCCTATAGACCTGATAATATAATCACTATTTGTAGGGTCGAGCGGATTAACATAATCTACAGTGATTTGGTTACAAAATGTGCCGTTAGAGTCTGGACCATCAATATCAACATAAAACTCAGATGAAGATGAACATGAAGAGTTTGCCTCGATCTCGGAAGCAGAAGATGTCGAAGTGATACCAGTAACTTGCCCCTGCAAACCTGTATTCACCTTATAAAATAACCCCTTCGTAAGAGTTTCAGGCTTTACAATTGGTGAGCGAGCATATTCTAAAGATGAATAAACGAAGGCTGATGCCTGATCTGCAACTTGGTTATCTTTTATAATCGCTAATGACTTCACAATCAAAGATAAACCCACTACTATGGTAACCCCAAAAACACCGATAGCAATTATTGATTCCAATAATCCAAATGCTTTTATGTTTAGTTTTTTAATTTCCATATTTTACTTCAAATGTATTTTTTGCTCCATCAAATATAAACCTTCTAAAGACTTCTGGATCTGTTTTATGAGAAAGTTCAATCTCACAGATTGAATCGCTATAAGTGCCGCTGTTTTCAACCTGCCAGTCACTTATCAAATTAATTAAAATCATACTATCGCATCCAACAGTGTTAAGTAAAACATTATTATTATCAAGATTAATAAAATTATCGACTTTTGTTGAAATCGAGCAATCCCAAAATATTGAATTTCCAATTTTTTGGCAAACTCTTCGTTCAATATCGTTCGACTGAGGAACTAATTGATACGCATAAATGCTATCATCATCAATTACTATGCCATCAGGTAATACATTATTTGCCGCATAGTTTTTTGTTTCATTTACACTTGAAGTTAACAAGTCACTCGCTTGTTGCAACTCGATAGTTCTTCTGAAATTAGCCATAACTTGTATTAACATTGATAGAAGTATTGCTATAATTGCCATCACAACCAAAATCTCTAATAATGTATACCCCTTTTTTATCCGTATCATAAATATTCAGAAATCAGTAAGAAAAATTCATCCAGTGAAAGTAATTTCAAAATTGAATCCTTCCAGAATAAAACAGCTAGAGCTGCAAAACTGATGAAAGGAACAAACTGTATTTGCACGCCATGAAGTTTACCCACTCTCAACGCTTTAATAATTCCTATAATCGAACCACTTACAGAACTTATCAAGAACAGAGGAATAAGACCTTCTATACCTACTGCAAAACCAGCAAAAGCCATTAAATATATATCTCCCTCACCCATACCAGAGCCTTTCGTAAATTTTACAATTAAGTAAATAATTAATCCTGCAATAAGCGCACCTAAATATCCGCTTATACCTGAGACGACAAGTTGTTTATCTGAAAGTACAATTGCTGTTAACGAAAATAGCGCAGAAATAACTAATGCTAACTTGATAGCTTTTACATTTACTTCCCAATAGAGATAATCATAAACTGCGAAAAAAAGGAAGAACAAGGAGTAAATAACGATGATAAATAAATTTAATCCAAATAATGGCTTATCTAGAAAATTATTCCATAAGTACCAAAAACCTAAAACAAAAACTAAACCTGTCGTAAACTCTACAATAGGATAAATTGCTGGTAATTTCTTTTTACAGTGT
>CALMQQ010000270.1 GCA_937871845.1 uncultured bacterium | reverse complement strand
ACTACAACGGTAGGTGTTGGAATTGTTGAGTTTGACTCAACTTGTCCTTGTGATGAGTAATCAAGGAGTGCTGTAAGTGCTGGTAAGGCTAGAGCAAGACTGATTGACATAGATGCAATTTTCCTAGTACTAATGCCATTTAATGCTAAGTCTATCAAACTGAAAAGTGCATTTATACCACCTACAATTGCCATTACACTATTTATTGTAGCCCCAGCAACCTTGTCAAATAAACTTCCAATCCAACCACCAAGTGCAGTAAACGCAGCGCTACTTACTGTGACAATTATTGCAGATAGAGGCGCTCCAGCTCCCAATGATGCTACTGTTGCACTTCCTGCAATTAATGCCCCTACACCAAATCCAACTGTTGTTCCAATCGTTGCACCAATCGCTGCTCCAATTCCAGTAATCGGAACACCAAGTGCTGCTAATATTGCTAAACCTGCTACCGAACCTATGGCAGAAAAAATCCCAGGTAACGCAGCACCTCTGATTGCTAATAGTACTTTGGGAAGAAAAGTGAGATTTGCTGATGCTGCAGCTGGTAATATCCCAGCTAAACTTCTTCCAACAAATACCTTAGACATTATCCCCAATAGACTCCTATTTATAGCGCTCATACCTGAGACATAACCCATCATACTTAGATAGTTATTTAACGTTGTGAATTTCAAAAGAATTGTTTCGAGTAAACTACCTCCACTTTTAAACACGAAGTTATCTTTAAAGAAATCTTTCAGAGCTAGTCCTGGAGATCCACGATGAACATTTGTAAAATTGTCATACAAATCTTGGATTAGATTTGCCATGACTCTAGTGTTCCCAATTTGAAAGACAAGACGATTAAATGGAAGACCAGATAGTTTGGAGAGATAACTACCGTATTTACCTGAAAGCAAGCGTCCTGCGATTGCTTGACCCCGACTTGTTCTAAGGATGTATTTAGCTGATGTAACTAATCCAAAAGTACCAGCAGTTGCGAGAATAGGATTTATCCCTAGGAAACCAGCTAGTGCTCCAGCTACTAATGCTGTCATAAGTCCAGTCTTAGCAGAGGAAAATAGTCGCGCACCAGTACCTCCATATGCATTTCCTCCAGCTTTAGCCAGTTTCGCTGCTGCTTCTGGATTATTCTTTACAATATCGTTGGAAAATACTTTTGTGGTTGGATCTTTATAAATTGCTGAGCCTTGTTTTTGTAACCATGCAATAGGTCTGATTGGTGTTCGCGGTAATGGTGTATGCATTAAGCTGTCTATGGTTTCTAGTCCTGCTCCTGCTATTGTGGCACCTGCAAATATCGGCATTAACATACTTGCTGGCACACCTAATGCAGATGCCAAGAACATCGCTCCTCCTCCATACACAGCTCCTATAGGTGCTTTCTTTAGAAATGTTTTTCCAACGTGTCCAACATCTAATGCAGCGTGATAGGCAGGTTTAATGACTGGAACGAATTTGTTATCTACAATTTTGTATACTTTGTCATACTGTGCAAATAGACCATTCTTCATTTCTCCGGGTAGTTTGACAACATTTTTAGCGAGCTTCAAGGTTGAACTCGCGGCTGATTGCATTCTTTGTCCTACCGAATTCGTGGAGAAGAAATTCCCCATCCTGGATGCTAATGATGTAGTTTTGAGGACCTTGATACCAGATTTGATAAAGTTGACTCCTGAGTCAACAATTTTTTTAACAAGGAATTTAAACACAAGACGCATTATTCCATCAGATTTCTTTGATTTGCGTTTCTGTTCTTTTAAGAAGGTAGATTTGTTTGTAACAAATGTCGAAATCTGGTTCCTCTTCATTTTAATACCTTTCCGAATCGAGACTCCTCTAATTTCTCAGAAAATTTAGAACCAATCCCTTCATATGCTCTTACAACTTCCTCTTTCAGAGCAATTTTTACGACACCAGGTATATCTTGTCTAAATTGATCTGTGCTTTGTAGACGTGTAAGGTCAATTATTCCAGCTTTGAATTGGCCTGATTCAATTTTATTGAAGGCTGTTTCAACTTGCTTTGCGCGAATTAGGTCATTACCTCTAGATAAATAAGGGTCAGTGGCTATGGCAAGATTGACTTTGGTACTCGCCAAACTTGCTGCAATTCCGCTTTTTGACTCATTTCGTTGAGTGATGTTTTCTTTTACTTTTCCAGACAATCTTATGTTTACTTTTGGATCTTCATCAATTTCTCTATCGAGATGTGTAACTTCTTTCTCATCGAGTGAACCTAGGTACTTTGTTTCCAATAGGTCTTCAAGCTTATCAATCTCTGCTGGATTATATTCACTGAGATTAATTTCACTTACATTTACTCCTGTTAATCCTGTGATGAATTCTTGATATTTGTCAGCTCGGATTCTCTGGTGTGTATCGTCATACAGATGTTCGAGTGAAGCAAAAAAAGGAACTTCTATGTATTCTGCTGTTTTGGAAGCTTGTAGATTTGTTTTGAAATTACTTATAACCTTAACCCTGTCAATATTTTCACGACTATTGGCAAGCTTGTGTTCTTCAATATCGGTATTTTCCACTGCTTCTTCAACAGTCGTTTTTGCCACATTAACTTCTTTTTTCTTCAATTCAATGAACGCAGCTCGAGTTGGCTTATACGTGGTGATAACTTTGTATGAAGAGTTGAATGTTTCAGTTAACCCAAGAATTTCTGATTCTTTGCCTGTCAGTTCTTTCTTAATATTTTCATTCCTTCGAGCGTTTTTCTCTTTTATTACGTCGGTTGCAAGTGTGAGATATTCATCATAACGAGAGGTGATTTTGCCGTGTAGTTCAGATAATTGTGAGAAATTGTTATATACCACTTCCAGGTCTTTGGGGTCCACATCTGAATCATGAAGTGAATCGACAAACTTCTGTGCTCTGTTTAATTTAGTATTTGTACCCTTTACAGTTTTGGCTAAGTCTTCGTTTCTGAATTCACCTGCTTTAGCGTCACCTAAAGCTTTCATTCGGGCCTCAATTTTTTTAATAGTTTCAATTACATACTTTAAATCCTCTTTATCCTTTTCAGAATAAGCGAAAGCCCTCTGTATTTGTGACAATACATAACGTTCTTGTTCTTGAAGTTGTTCTAGCAACTTCTTAAGATCTTCCGGTAAAATATTGTTTTCTGGTATTGCTCCAACCATATGTTTTTTATAATCTACTATTAATTACTTCAATTTGCTCCCTAATTTGTGCAAGTCGTTCATTCAATTCTTTGGCGTCTCCATCACGATTTAAAATCTGTTCTCTTACGATTCGTTCTTGTTCTCGATGTTCTTGTAATAATTCGAGACCCTGTTCTTTTGTTTCGAATTCTAAATCCAAGTTTTTTCTAATCTTCTGTTCTTGCTGAGTAATTTTGTATTGCCTATATAAATTTTGCATTTGCATCTTTACTCCCTTTGGAGTCTGATCAAGTGCAGTATTTAGATTCGATACGTAATTAATCAAACGATATGCATCCTGTTCGTCTTTATTCCTGAAAACAACCATTTGATTGTCGTCGTTATACCTTGCAATTATATTATTTAGAATTGTTTCTGCCTGTGCAACAGAGATTTTTGTTTCTTTTATGTATCCTCTTGCCAGAGGTTCTAGCCCTCGTACTTTTGCAATTGGTTTATTGTACATATCAGATTTATAAAACTTGTAAATCTCTTTCTTCTTTTCATCTACTCTTAACTCTGGCTTAACGGAAACCCTTTCCATTCCGATTCTGGCTCTATCGATCCGTATCCATTTATCCATTAGTTCTTTTAATGTTCGAACAGTAGGTCTTTGTTTCTCATAGCTTTCTACAGTAGTAATTCTTTTCCAAGAGGCTGCTTTGATATAGTCTTCTATGACTCTTGAATCTTTCGAAAGTTGACCCAGACCAACCAGCCTGGTTTCCTGATCGAAAAGCCCTAAATTGATGTATTCATAATATTTATCTCTTAATTGTGTGATTGATTTCACCAATTGCTGTCGTAATTGACCAGTACTCATACCTTGGGGCAGAAAGTCAACTGTGATTAGCTTTGTAAAAGGTTCATCACTTTCTAGGAATTTGATCATCTTTTTAAGTGATACCCCATTTACAGGATACATTTTGTATTTTTCTATCGATTCTGCCATTAGTCAGTTAATAGATATTCGTCTAATGTTAAATATGGATTTTCAATCCCACTCGTAACGATGTTAAATATTAATTTTTTAAAGTCTGTACTAAATCTAATATCGTATAGTTCAGTCGGAATCCTCAAAGTGTCTCCAACATCATCATATAGATATAGTTCCACGAGATGATGATATTTTTCGTATAATGTTGATGCGTCTTTGTGATCTATAAATTTAATTTTATAATAATTCTCAGAGACTGTATAACCTTCTTTGTGGTATAGGATTAATAAATCCACAATATCTTTGACTAAATTGGTTACGATTTTCTTGTCTAATTTGTTCTTTTTAATCATTAGCTCAACAAATTCGTTTAGCAATGGATCAATGTGATCAAACTTCTTGTAATAACCCTGAGGGTCATTATCAGCTTCTTTCGAGTTGAGTGACTTCACGTTTGTAATCGCTTCTACTGGTTTAAATCCTCTATCAATATAATTGTAAACATCTTTGTCGGTACGAATTACTATGGGTTGTAACAATTCTTTAAAAAGTTCTATTAGCTCGGATTGATTAAAGGAAACTAAGAATACATAATCAGTGATATCAAAAACATGTTTAAGCATTCTGTGAGCCAAATCTAAATAATTACTGTAACTAGACATTGTTGCAGCTATTTGGTTAGTCTTTTTTTCAAGTTCTATAGTCGAATCCAAGTCAACGGATCCATTTTCTAATAATTTGATTGCATCGGGTACATATATTTCTAAAAATACCGGAATATCACTAGGTTCCTTCATAAGCTTTGCTAGTTCGGCCTCCTCTTGTGTTAGTATTCTGACTAAAGAGTACTTTGCAAAATATTTCTTTGCTTGAATAAATCGAAGTGTATAGATGTCTTTCTGAATAATTTTAAATTTCTCGAAAGTATCATCCATCTTCAAGTCGATATCTACTCCATTTTCTTTTAGTAGCGTCGTAGCGGATGAGTTGTATTTTTGAATAAGTGTCAGCTGATCTTTTGTAAGTGGATTTTTAAGTTGGACTTGATAGTTCTGCGTTGGATCAAGTAAGAAAATGTAATTAAACACCATAGGTGAAATTGATTTGGCGATGTCTCTCTCTATAGCTATGAGAGTATTGTCCTCAACCTTATGATTTACGGCATTTGGATTGGTCATGCTGTTTTATTTCAATTTATTTCTTCTTGCCTTTAAAAATAGCGCCCAGTCCACCAAACACCTGTCCAGCAGCTTTGGATGTAGTTTGTCCAACTTGTCCCATTGTCTGGCTACTGCTTTGTACATTCAAGAAATTATTCACCATATCAGGAATAGTTGGAGTGGCAAGAAAGATAATATATATCACTAATGCTTTTGTGATACTTGCTGATGTCGAAATCTGATCTGATGAATATCCCAATAAAGGTGGTGTGAATCTGAATTCTCCAGCATTGGAAATTCCAAGTGCCTCACTTCTACCTATGATTATCATTAATAGAAAGACAGCATAAACGACAATGAATGTAATACTTGCCGCCGCTAATGGTTTGATCGCATTTATTATTGAGCTTTTTGTTTTGGAAGGAATTGCAGCTATAAAGAATAACCATGGTAGAAATATCGGTGATATGGCAAGAGTAACATAGTTTTTCAATAATGCTAGGAACAATCTAAACGCAGCCATAAATGCAGCAAGTCCTAACACTAAATCCAGCAAAGTATTCCCTACTTCTTGGAAACCTGCATTATTTGCTGCCTCTTCTCCTACTGGGACAACAGAACCGACAAATTTCAACAAACCTAAATTTCCAACATCAATACCATCTGGAACAATATTGTTAACACATTCCTCGTCTTCACCAGTTCCCTCGCATCTAAAAATCTCTGCATTCGAAGTTCCCCATATAGCCCATACACTTACAAATGGGTCATCTGGTTGTAAATAGTAAAGGTCGGGTTTGTCGGGATCGTCTTTTGAAATATCAAGATTTGTAGTACTGGTCACAAATTCATAACCGGGTGCTGTAGGAGATGTGAGAAGTGTACTTTGCACAACATTACTACCTATAAATATGAAGTCTACAAAGAATCCCG
>CALMQQ010000269.1 GCA_937871845.1 uncultured bacterium | reverse complement strand
GATCCAATGGTCTCAGTTTCTTTTATTATCTGGTTTACATTATCTAGATTGATCTTACTCGACCAGTCATTTCCTATCGTTGAACCCCATAATGCTCCTAAATCTTGGTCTCCAGTGATTTGTAGACTCAAACCTCCCATAAACACTCCAGAGCTTGTAATGCATGCATTAAGAGTATAGGCGATACCCGCAACATATGTACTAAATTTAGCTTTTCTTTGATTATTTTCATTTTGTAGTGAATTGAATTCTTCCTCTGTCTCTATTACGTGTGTTCCAGAACCCGTATGACCTCTAGAAAATTGAACGACGAATGTCTGCCCTAACTCATGTACCAGTTCTAAATATGAAAGAGTGCCGAATAGATCTATTATAGTTTTTGGAAACTTAACGTATTGTTTTAAATTTTCATATTGTGTTACTTTTTCTTCGAATTCCCGATTTAGTTGAGATGAAGTATTTAGTGATTTAAACCCTAATCCTTGAAGCTTTTTCTCATAAGCAGGGTTTATTTTGAAAGTTTGTGCATATTCTAATTTTTTTTTGCTCCGACTTAAATATTCTATTACTTTCGGATCGTTAAATAATATTCTAGTACCACCTTGAGGGTTCATCTCAATACCTGCTTCACATTCTTGACAGTAGAATTTTACTCCATTGTCTTTAAAATAGTCGGTATATTGAGAATTTTGGATGTGGATGAGATGATAATTATTAATCAGTGTTTCTAATCCTAGTCCTCGTTCTGGGTTACGAACAAAATAAAACAAGTTTTTATCTGTGAGATGTGAGTTTAAATTATTAATATATTCTTGAAGTCTATTTTTCATTTAGATATACGTAAATTTTGTTCTCTGAAACTGCAACTGGTTTTTTATCATGGAACATAAATGTATTTGCTATAAAAACTGCATTTTTAGGCATCTCTTGAGTTAATTTTTTAGCTAATTGATCCATCACTTTGGGATAAAGATAAATAAACGCCCCGTCATACTCTTCATACTTTAGTTTTAAAAAATCTTGCCTAATGATGTGAACTTTCTTGTATCTTCCAAACCACTTCCTCACTCTCATAATTAAAACTAAAATAGGATTAAATTCAATGGCTGTGACCTCATAACCTTCACGTGCCAGTGCGAATGCAACTCGACCATCACCTGCGCCTAATTCAACAATGTGTTTAACCTTGTGCTTTTTTAATTCACTAATTGCGGTTTTTATGGTTTTTGAGGAGGTTGGATAATATGGAGCACTTATTCGAAAGGCTTTGAACCAGTAGTAGAAATAGACCACATAAATGATCATGATGACAGATAGGGCGAGTAATTCAATCATTGTCCGCTAAATAGTAAAACAGGATTTTTATAATTATAACCCTTTTCAAAAGATTTTCTCCATCCTGAAAATGCTAAAAGTGAGTTAAAACTGTAATCCTTATTAATTAAATTATTAACAATTTCTTTGTCTTCTAATAAATTAGAATCAGAAATAATCCATCCGAAACCTTCGGATTCTTTTATAATCTCAATCAGTTCGTCTTTTCTATGTGCGACCCTATCAGTAATTGCATCTGCTAAACTTGATTGTTGTCGTTCGTAATCTACATCAAAATATTTTGAAAGTGCATTAACTTTTTCTGTTTGGCAGATATGTATAGGTACTAAATGATTTAACTCTTTGAGACCTTGATATATACCGAATGTACTCGTACCACTACTGCAGGGTATAAATATTGCATCGAAGTCAGGAACTTGCTCAGCCAATTCATATGAAATAGTTTTAAATCCCTGGTATGAATAAATATCAGTTGAACCTCGTAAGTTTATGTATTCGGGGTTATTATTAAGGAATTTGATTAATTCTGACCTTGGTTTGTCAGATAAATTGATTTCTATTTTTGAATTAGTAAATTTATTTATCTTCTCGAGTTTTTCAGAATTAATATTATTGCTTAAGAATAATTGCAATTTTACATCGTAATGATTTGTTATAAAACTGGCACTAATTGCAGAATTTCCAGATGATGAGAGTGCGAAATTCGAATTGCCAAGTTGAAGATATTTTGCCATTTGGTAGCTAACACCTCGATCTTTGAAGGATCTATTAAGATTTTCATTTTCATCTTTAATGAATATGTTCTTGCCTTCGTAAGTCGCTTCAATTATTGGTGTATTATCATTTATCCCAATTGTTTTGAACTTATCATCAATATCGCTAAAATTATCCCAAAAACTTCTCATAATAAATTTGTTATAGAATACTTGTAATAACGTTATAATCCGTATCATAATACACTAGACTAATTTTAGTTTTTAGACAACCACTATGGATATTAAAATCACATCACAAGGTCAAGAATATACATGTGCAGAATGTAAAAACGAAGCATCTGTAGAACATGGAAATGGCGTCGGAGACGTTGTAGAATGCCCATTTTGTGGAATTGAGTATGAAATTCTTTCCAAAGATGATGACGGGAATTTTGAACTTTGTATCATAGAAGAAGAAAAATAATTGCTAAACCCCACACGATTTATGTATCATATTTGTATCACCATTATACTTAAACGATGTTATTTCAAATTTCGAAGTAACTTTATTTACCTATTGGTTTGCTGGAGTAGCTTCCTCCTACGCTAAAGCTACGGAGGACAAGCACTTCTTCGCTACCCCTGATCAAGTCAGGGGCCCGAAGGACAAGCAGGTAGTTTTTATTCAGCATAAGCTGGAGTAGCTCAGGTGGTAGAGCAACTGTTTCGTAAATAGTAGGTCGAGAGTTCGAATCTCTCCTCCAGCTTATTAATCATTTATCAATACAAATATGTTTAATCCAGAGTTACTTATCACGAATAAAATCCTCACAAATATTGTAAATATTGAAAAAGAGATACTACTATTAAATGGCTCTGATATCACCACACAGCAGAAGATCAAATTAAAGGCTACTTCAAAGGCGTTATATATTTTTCATGCATCTCATATGATTGGTTACAACATTGGTTTGAAAGATGCTGAGAAGATTAGTGAAGGAAAGGTTTTTGATCAAGAAAATCAAAGCGTAGTGGTATTAAACAATATTAGGAATATGCATGAATTCATACGCTCAAGTCTTCAAGATGATTATATAGATATTGATTCAAGTATTCTCTTACATATGAACAAAATCTTGCTTTCGAATTGGAAAGAAGTTTGGGAGGTAAAATTTAGAAATCCTCAATTAATAGAAGATACCGATTGGAATGATTGGCTTCATCTCACAGATAAAACCATCGAACCACTAACATTACAAGACGAACTTAGATCAGCATTTGATTGGTATAAAATAACTACCCAAAAGTTGTACCCTTTAATTAGGATTGCAATCTTGATATATCGCTTAATTCAAATCGCTCCATTCTCACATCTAAACAAATTTACTATCATTGGTGCTTCTGACTTCTTGTTAAGGAAAAACGGCTACATTAGTGATGATTATTTGTCTACATTTAGGTTCTTTGACTCAAATAACTCTCTCTTCAAAGATGTCATTGCAAAAATTAGTGTTGAATATCCGAACAATCTCACACTTTGGGTAGAACATTTCACAGAGTCTCTAGCACGAGAACTTAAATCTGTATCTATGGATATCCAAGAATTCGCTAAAGCAAACCCAAAACAGAAAAAAACTTTCTTAGATTTAAATAAAAGACAATTAAAAATCCTTAAATATTTACAGACTATACCAACTATTAAGCGAGAAGATTACGTACAAATTATGGAAGTATCTACAATGACGGCATTTAGAGATTTAAACGACCTAGTTACTAAAAAACTTCTGAAGGTTGACGGTCGAGGTCGAGCTACGAGATATCATCTTGCTAATCGTTAAATTGTAGCACTTTTCTTATATTTTCGATAGTACTTTTGTTCTTGATGATTGTCTGGAGGTCTTTATCTTTAGCATGTTTTATTCCCTCAACTGATCCAAAAGCTCTCAATAGTTTCTTTTTAGTGACATTACCAATTCCTGGAATATCATCTAGAATTGAAGCTGTCTGGCCAAGTGAACGAAGTTTACGATGATAATTTATAGCAAATCTATGCGATTCATCTCTAATACGCTGTATCAAGAAATAACCATCCGAGTTAAAATTTAATCGTCTTTGGACAAATTCTAGTTCACCTTCTTTATCTTTAATAAAGAAAATATCTTCGTTCTGTTTAGCAAGTCCTACAACAGGTATATCTATATTTAGAGCTGTCAATACCTTGTATACTGAACTCAGTTGTCCTTTGCCCCCATCAATAATAATAAGATCGGGATTAATCGAGAAACTGTCATCTGGTTTTGAAGATTTGTGTTTAAAGCGTCTCGATAACATCTCGGACATCATAGCGAAATCGTCTGGGGTCGTCTTGGTTTTGATCTTGAATTTTCTATACAAATTTTTCGCAGGATTTCCATCAACAAACACTACCATTGACCCTACTGCATTTTTTCCTTGAATATTAGAGATGTCAAAGCACTCGATTTTGAAGTTTTCTTGAACCTTTAAATCGAAGTAATCGAGTTTATTTACAAGTTCACCTAATGCTTTTAATTTATGCTTCTTTTTCTCTTCATGAAATGCATTCTCATCTGTGAAGGTATCTTCAATTGTAACCCGCTGTTTAATGTATTCCAAATCCTGTATTTTATTTCGAAGATCTGCTGACTTTTCAAATTCGTATCGTTTAGTATACTTTTCCATATCGGATTTAAGAGTTTTAACCAACTCATTGTGACCTTTTGTGAAGAAAGTGTTGATTCCTCTAAGATTTTGGTTGTATTTTTTCTTTGATATATAACCAGCACAAGGTGCTTGACAAAGACCTAGGTGATAGTACAAACAAGGTATTGGATCTGATGATTTGATAATCTTTTTATTAGTTTTAGGATCGATAACCTCTTTTATAATTCTATTACAAGTTCTATACGGATATATTTTCCTAAGGCGAGAGAGTATTCTCCTAACAGGCATTGTGTAATGGTATGGACCTAAATAAATGGCATTTTTTCTGGTTTTCGATCGAACGATTTGAAGTCTTGGAAAATCTTCGTTTTTGTCAATCATTATCCAAATATAGTTTTTATCGTCTTTCAGATCACGGTTATAGTATGGTTTATACTTTTTAATTAGGTTTGTTTCTAGGATGAATGCCTCGAGTTCAGAATCGGTCGAAATATGTTCAATACTAATAATATTCGCAACAAGATTATTAATATGAGGATCGGAGTGTATTTTGGCAAAATAACTAGATACTCGTTTCTTGAGGTTTTTAGCCTTGCCAACGTAAATGACAGATTGATTTATATCTCTATAAATATAGCAACCCGGAGTATCCGGTAAGTCTGGTAATTGGAATTTTATAATTTCTTCGTTGGACACGATTATATTTCTTCGTTTAGTGCCCTTCTATAAGTATCGAGTTTCCTGTCATGAACAAAAACCCTAGAGCATTGACACCCTAGAATCTCAGTACCATCTGCTTTTTTATCGATAACTTTGGCTTTTTTTAAACTTTGTGTGCAACCGGGACACATCTTTTTTTGTAATAGGATTACCTGTAAAGGCGTTATTAGTTTTTTTAACATAGCTCTGAATATTTAAATCTGATAACATTATACTTATTAACTACTAAAAGACCAAAATGAATTTGGAAATCGTAATCACCCTCATAATTCTGGCTGTCTTGCTATCGTTCATTCTCGCTTTCCCAATTATTAGTTTTTTGTATAAATTTAAAATTCAGCGGAACCTCGATGTTGACTTTTCTGTATTGATTGAATCACGTAAAAACAAAGTTGGGACACCAATTATGGGTGGTTTAATAATTATTCTTACAGTTGTAATTCTAAACTTGATTCTAAATTTTAACGAAGTTACGGCCATTCCAATTATATTATTCATTAGTTTAGCTTTAATTGGAGGCTTAGACGATGTATTGAATCTTTTTGGACAAAAAAGAAAAATTAGAACATTAAACAGAGTTATAAAACTTATAAAAGTTCATAGAAATAACCTCTATAGAATAAAATTATTTTTAGGTCTACCCTGGATTACCTTCCACAGAATCATGAGAATTTTTGAATCTAATCCAGGTAAGGGTTTATTTGCTCATGAAAGGTTATTACTTCAACTTGCAAATGCAGTTGCTTTTTGTATATGGTTTATGACTACACATGAAGATCCATATTTAATTGCACTACCCTTCTTTGGGATGATATCCATTGGTATTTTAATAATTCCATTAATTGTGGGTATTATTTTAGGTATGATAAATGCTGTAAATTTCTCAGATGGCCTTGATGGATTATCAGCAGGAATGTTAGTGAATGCATTTGTAGGGTTTCTAATCATTGCTTTTTTTGATAATAATGTTCCTATTGCATTACTGTCTGCAACTATCGTAGGTGGGTTAACGACATATTTATACTTTAATATACCTCCAGCTAGAGTTCAGATGGGTGATGTAGGGACATATTCCCTGGGTGGATTGTTAGCTTTTATAGGGATAATGTTACAAAATCCTTTTGTGCTGTTCATAATATGTTTTCCTTTTGTGGTTGAAGTTTCTAGTACAGTCATCCAAAGTGCAGTTCGGAAGCTTTTTGGAAGAAGATTGTTTAAGATGGCTCCATTACATCACCACTTCGAAATGATGGGTTGGAGTGAGGAGAAAGTCGTAATGAGATTCTGGCTCTTCTCTAGTCTTTTCACACTATTAGGGATTTGGGTGTATTTTTGGTAAAGCTTTGCTATAATTACACTTCGTTCTTTGAGATTATTCCTTTTCAAAGTTTCAATGACCAAAGGGAATTGAAACTTAAAAGGAGGAACGAGCGATAGCAGGAACTAAGTCTCATAGAGATCTTAGTGTATGCTGGAGCTTTGTTCCGACGTGCCGAGGTAGCTCAGCTGGTAGAGCACCCGCCTGAAGAGCGGGGTGTCGTCAGTTCAAGTCTGACCCTCGGCATATATACTGTTAATAATATGGGCGCTTATCCTCTGATCAAGTCAGAGGACTGCGGCAGTTATAATAGAATTAGGGCGCTTAGCTCAGCTGGTTAGAGCGACTCGTTTACACCGAGTAGGTCGGGGGTTCGACTCCCTCAGCGCCCATATTTCTCATGAATTCCTCATACATTATTCATATACAGCTTCCTCCAGAGGCGGATCAGCCTTTTGAGCCATAGGCTCATCAGCCTTTGGTTGAGGCTGAGGTTAGAGTCCCGCCC
>CALMQQ010000268.1 GCA_937871845.1 uncultured bacterium | reverse complement strand
GACAATTGCGGAATCGATTTACGACTCGTAATCAATGGTTTACAGAAACCATTGACTTGACTTTGGCACTTTTACAAAAAAAAGGGAATAAATGTTTGTTTGTTCCTTTTTTTTGTGCATCTTTGTATCTAGTTATACAACTAGATATTTTTAAATATGGGATACAAAACTAAAATTCAATTAATCAAAAGAACTGCCAGCGAGCAGTGGTATGTTAATTTTCCTGCAGCTGTTGCTCAAGCAATTGAGTTTGAAAAAGGAGAAGAGGTAGAATGGATTATTGATGATCATCAAAATATTGTTCTGAGGAGAGATGACAAAGCTGTGGCTGCATTGAAAAAAAAACTCAAGACCAAAAAGTGACATTGCTAGATAACTTCAACGAACTTATTAATAGTTGCTTCAATTCTTTTTCACAAAGAAGAATTGCAGAAAGAGTTAAGTCTATGGCCATTGGGTTAATATCATGTTATGGAAGACATACTGTAACAGGAATGCTTACGGGCTGCGGTAAACAGTTTGTAGACTGGAGTGCTGCTTATAGAATATTTAGCCAAAACAGGATAAATATTGAGGAAATGAATAGAACAATATTAAAAGAAGTTGCTTCTATACAAGCATCATCCGAAAATATTGTTGCACATATGGATGATACTTTGATTCGCAAAAAAGGTAAGAAGATTCCAGGTACTGGCTGGAGGAGAGACCCATTGGGACCACCCTTCCATACAAATTTTGTTTGGGGGCAAAGATACCTTCAGATGTCAATAGCTATAGCCGACCATGATACCAACTGTCAATCTAGAGCATTGCCAATAGATTTTATTCATTGTCCGCCAGTTACAAAACTACAGAGGAATGCTACCGAAGAAGAAGTGTTAGAATTTAAAGAAAAGAAAAAACAAGCTAGACTCAACAAACAAGGAAGTTTGAGAATAAAAGCATTGAGAGAGAATCTTGATGAAACAATTGCAAAGGATAAACAGCTAATAGTAAGTGTTGATGGAAGCTATACGAATGGTGAAGTAATGAAAAATCTACCTGGTCGTACTACACTTATAGGAAGAATAAGAAAAGACACTAAACTACATAAACTGCCTCCTGAAAATCAAGATAAAAAAGGAAGAAAGAAATCATATGGGGAACAAATCCCTACACCAGAGCAAATTAGGCAAGATGAAAATACAAAATGGGAGAAAGCAACAGCTTGGGCTGCAGGGAAATCTCATGCTTTCGATGTGAAAATAATTAAGGATTTAAAATGGAGAGCTGCAGGAAAAAACCACATTATGCAACTAATAGTAATAAGACCTCTTTCATATAGGTTAAGTAAAGGTTCAAAACTATTGTATAGGCAACCTGCTTATCTAATTTGCACGGACAACCATCTAGATATTGAAAAATTACTTCAAGCATATTTATGGAGATGGGAAATAGAGGTTAACCTTAGAGATGAAAAAACAATATTAGGCTGTGGACAAGCACAAGTAAGAAATGACAACGCTGTCAAAAATCTGCCCGCATTCACTACTGCAATATATTCTTTAATTCATCTTGCAAGTAAAAAATCTAACCTTGAAAGAGGTGTAAATATTTTGCCAAAAGCAAAATGGGATAATGTTGAAAAGCATTCAAGGCTATCAACATCTGAACTACTCAATCAAATAAGGTGTCAAATTTGGAGTCAAAATAACAAAATCAATTTCTTGGACTTCGTGGAAAATCAAACAAAATCAAAAAGCCTAAGAATTAATGTAAACCCTTCTACTTCCGCTATGTTTTATGTTCGCAAATAGCCAAAGTCAAGCCAATGGTTTCTACAAACCATTGAAACGATTCATACATCGGGATTAACCTTCATAATCAGCACT
>CALMQQ010000267.1 GCA_937871845.1 uncultured bacterium | reverse complement strand
GCTGTATTCGAGTTATACTTGGCGGGAATTGGATTTGTCAAGGCCCTTGAAATCGTAACAAGAACCGCCCTCATATTCAAAAACCCGAAATTCACGATCCGGCCAAGTCTGCTGGTAGGAATGCAAATCGCGCTCGTTTGCATATTCCGCCTTGAAACGGCACCATTCGCCGCCATCCTTCCGGGAAAAAATACCTCGTGCCATGTAAGTTCCTCCGATAAATAGCTACAGAGGCCGCTTTTATCACAAAACCAGCCCGATTTCAAGAGGAAAATGGCCAAATTACCGAAGGCTCCCAAGCCAACCAAACCCAAGAAAATCAAGAAACGACAACGGCTGAGAGATGCCGCGCGAGAACATCTTGCCAAATCACTGGAAGATCAACTTGAAAGCAGTTTTGGAAATTTAGGCAAATTCGTTTCTAAGCGAATCACCAAAGTCATTGCACCAAAAAAACCAGAAGCCAAGGACATTCGCAGCAAAAAGAAAATAGAACCGAAACAAGTAAAAAAAGATCAACCAATTCTCGATTCAGCAAAACAGGTTCATGATTCTGTTGATGTTGTAATTGATACAACTAATCATAGCTTTGTTTCGTTGTCAAAACAAGTTGATGTCATGGGCGATGCTATCAGTTCAACCATTGATAACATCAACAAAAATCTCAATCGAAATTTATTTTCTCCCGGAAAACAAATTGGCGCTTCTGGAATTTCTCCTGCTGGCAAATCTCAAATTAATGCTGCTAGAGTTCATGATGACCCAATTGAAAAATTGATTGAGAAAATTAAGAGTGCTGGAAAATATCTTCCAATGCTTGGTCTTCTTACTCGCATTGGTGCAGTTGGAATCACTTCATATTTTCTTTATAACATTCTAGAAGATGCCAAAAGCGGAAAGAACAGCGCTGAAAAAGATTATGGTCTAAGTGCTGCTACCGGCGCGGCCACTGGTGCTGCATTGGGATCAATAGTTCCATTATTAGGCACTGGCATTGGAGCCTTGGCTGGTGGTGCGGCGGGTCTTATTACAGCCTTCATAAATCGTAATTTTTTTGGTGAAAAAAGCGAAGAAAACAAACCCACCGAATTCAAAAAAATTATATTTGATGCAAACAAAATCAAGTTTGATATTTCGAATGAGTTAGAATTCAAACAACGCATTATTGATTCTCCACAAAAACCGCCCAATGCAGGATTTTTCAATGGCATCATTGATAAAATGCGAGGCGGTGCTGGTGGCGTAGGAACCATAAATTCTGGCGCTGATGCCATTCGTGGTGGTCCGGGTGGCGTTGGCTCTGCAAACCAAATCTTAGGAGCAGGAAACGGCAGTCAAAAAAAAGATGGATCATCAACCAACAAAACTCCTGTAACTAACGGACCTATAAAATCTAATGTTCCTTTACAAGTACAACTCAATCGACCATCAAGAATTAGTGGTAGTGTTGAATTAGAAGGAAAACAATATGTGTTTGGTAGTGGTGGAACAGGATATGGTTCTATTCCTTATGGCTCATACCCAATCGGAAAATTCGATACTGGTGCAGAACGAGCTTCGATGGGCCGCAGTTATCGAAAAGATGCTTTCAATCTTCCAATGGCCATTCCAGACCCAAAAATGGGGAACATTCAAGGCGGAAACCGTCTAGGAATTCTTATTCATGGCAGTTCTGGCAATGATCTTGATAATATATACACCGCAGGATGTTTGGGGATTTCTCGTGACGAATGGCCAAAATTCAAAGAACATTTGCTCGAATATCAAAAAAAACATGGTCCTGTAGTGCTCGACATAGGGCCTAATGGTGCTCGTATCAGACCAGCAAATCAAGTTCCGAAAAATCAAATAACTTCTGATCCTCAAGAGTTCATAGATAAAGAAGGTGGAAAACAAGCAAAAATTACTCCAGCTACGGAAAACAAAGTAATTCCACCGGATGAACGAAAACCTATACATGAAAATAATTTCATCGAACCACCAAAAGAAAATTCAAGACAAAATTTAGAACCACCACCTACTCCAAAAAAACAAGAAACGGCTCCACAAGTAAAAAATGAACAACCACAGAATGATACAAAAACTAAACAATCAGATTATCAAGATTCTCGAAACGATCTTGATCATCGATCCGAACGCAAAGTGAAAATGTCAGATACCTTTTCACAGTATTTTTCGGTTGCTAACAATACAGAGGATGCCTGATGGCTGACAATATTTTTGACACAAAAAATATCATCGATGCATTGAGAGCCAAGGGCGTTCCCGATCATGAAATCTCGAAACTATATGGTCCGCTTCCACCAAAACCAAATGTCAATCTCACTCCAGAGAAAAAACCAAAAGAAAAAAAGAAAAAGCAACCAAAGAAACCTCTGAAAAAAAATTGGACCACTTCTGAAAATGAGCGACTGAAAAAATTATGGGCATCTGGATATTCTTCAAGCGAACTTGCACAAGAGTTTGGAGTATCTGTTGATTCCATCACATCAAAAGTAAAAAGATTCAAAGATCAGGGATGGGATGGAACCGCACCACGAGCGCCAAAACTTCCATTTAAAGACAGAGCCAAGGCGAGAATTCGTCAGTTTGGAAATAATGCTCGTCAAGCCGGAGGAAAATCATTTGATTTCTTCAATAGACATTTTGGCGATGCCTTTGCATATCAACTCGAAAGTGGTTTTGGAAATATTGGAAGAGGCATAAACAATCTTCTGAAAATTGGTCATGCGCGTGAAGGCAAACACATGCCAGAACAGCGCGGCGGAATTTCTGTTGAAGCAATAAACAATTCAAATAAGATTATTGTCAATTCTTTAGCTCGTCTTAACACGGCGATCATCAGAGGAACCAATACTCTCGGCAAGAGCATCAACAAGGCAACATCAAAGATCATCGATAAAACCACTGTCATGAATGACAATATTGCCAGAACAGCGCTTAATGAAACTGTTCGCCAACATAAAACAGCAATGAATGGCAGCAACATGTCGTTAGGAAAGCTTGCATTGTTTGGTGGTTTTGCCTTGGCTGGTGGCGTGATGGCCGGATCAATGCTTTCTGGTGGCAGTTTATTTGGTGATGATGATGACGATTCTTCATTAGAAGACGATGAACTTAAAAAGAAACTTGAGGAAGGAAAGAAATTATCAGAAACCACTGAATTGAATTTCAAGGCTAATGAAATTCAATTCAAGGCCAAAGATGTTTTATTTGAATTCGACAAATTCAAAACCAATCTGAAAAATTTATTTTCGGGTGGTGGTATGGATCAAGACAATCAGGGCATTGGATCAGTACCAGAAAAACCATCTCTCTTTCCACCGCCTAGTTCTGCTCCGCAACTTGATGAATTTGGCCAACCTCGAAACAATGGTGGTGACGATAATCAGGGAAGTGGTAGTAGTAGAGGAAAGGCAAGAGATTTTAGCGGCGGCAGTTCCGTGCCATTTGGCACCAGTAAACCAGATATAACTTCCTTTACTGATCCCAAGATGGCCATGTCGGAAAACAATAATATCGAAAAAATGACTTCTGAAATGGCAACATTATCCGGCATTTCCGAAGAAAACATGCCGGAATTTCTCAAGACAGGAAAATTTAAGGGAGTAGAGGGAGTGGGTTTTGCCAAAGAACAGGGATATTTCAAGACCCTTGAACAACAACGCGCCGAATATATGCGACAACTTGAAAACGATCCACAGTTAAAGAAAGAACTCTTTGCATTGACACTTGCCGAAGAGGGCGGCGATCCTGATGCACGGCGCGCTTTCATGGAAACAGTTTTCAATCGTGCCTATTCACGAGGCATCAAAAACATTGGAGATATCATCAGGGACAAGCGATACTACGAACCATATCAGAATGGATCGTTCCAACGCAATCTTGATAGAATTAATAAGAATCCTGAATTAATGGATGAAGTACAAAAAAACTATGATGATGTTAGAAAGGGATCAAACCAGAGCAATCTCGGAACAGATAATGGTTCGGCTGGTGTAAAAGCCAATGCCATCGCCAGAGGCGACACGCTGACCTATGAAGCACCAAACAAGGAAGGGTTTTTCCGTAAGGACAAAAATCCGGGCTATCATGGAGCCGGAGTTGTGGCCCGCACAAAACGATGGGCCGATGATACCACAGCAAGAATGCGCGCCGAAGAAAATCAAAGGAAGCAGGCCGAACAAGCCTTCAAGAATCCACAACCAGTTCCGTTTCTCCCTCAAACAGGCAATACCTTGCTGGAAAAACAGAACGAATTAGACAAGACACAAACACCACCTGTTTCTGAAAATTCTACAGAAAAGAAACCAGATAAGGTAAGCGATTCATCGTTTACCGGAGAAGCATCGAATTTTCAAACAACAGTTCTAGAAACTCAAGGCCCGAATCATTTTGAAGAGGCTGGTTTCCCATCAGGCAACAAGGGCATTCTAGCTTAACTGTCTATTCTTGGTTTGACAAAACAAAAGAACCGAATTGGTTGACCTGCTTCGCGCCTGCTTGCGCAAATATGCGCCATTCCGTTCGGGCTTTCGATATTTTCTTTGATTGCGCCTTCCGGCACAAGTTCCCATTGTCGATCAATGTAGGCATACCAGCGCCCATTCTCGAATTTTGCCTTTGTTGGACGGCAATCATCATCACAACAATTCACTTGAGAATTCGGAATCTTCAAGGGACCACCATTCTCGCCGGTTTGATACCAATGATGCCATTCCGCATGTCCCACACCAAAATCGCCAATCTCTTGTCCATGAGCGCTTATAATTCCAACCAATAATGCAACTATAATTCCAAGGACAGTTCCAATTATAAATTCTTTCATAAATACCTCATGATAGTTAAACCCAAAATAATCGTAACGGTGAATGTCCTTTATTATCGTTTAGATTACAAGGGCATTTTACAAAGTTTCATCTGGCAAACTCATGATGAAATTCCTGAGTTATACAGAGTCCATAAATTTCTGAATTTCTGGAAAACCAATATTGAGGCTCCAATTTCAGAAGTTCATATCACTCATGAAGAAAATCCAAATTGGAGAAATGTGATCTATTATGCCAATCAATAGAACGCCATCCAATCTGAATTTTCTTGGCCCGACAACTTTTGATTTTAGCATAGTTAAATTGCCAACTACAAACTTTTTCGTGCAAAAATGTAATTTGCCGGGAATGTCATTACCACCAGTGGATTTTGCTAACCCACTCGTTGGGATTCCCTTGCATGGCGATCACATCACATTTGAACGATTTACTATTCAATTCAAGGTTGATGAAGACATTAAGAATTATGTTGAATTACATAACTGGATGCGTGGTCTTGGCTGGCCCAACGAATCCAAAGAATTTGCAAATTTGAATTCTCAACCTCTTGGTTTCGGGCTTTATTCCGATGCGGAACTAATCGTGCTCAATTCCAAACATCGTCCAAATTTCAAAGTAACCTTTATCGATGCCTTCCCCATAGAACTTTCTGGTTTTCAGATGGAGGTAGATGTTGATGATATTGTCTATATCGATGCAACAGCCACCTTTGCCTATACCTCATATAATCTGGAACCTTATAGAGGCGGTTAAATAGGAAGCCCACTGATAAACTTAAAATCAGAAGCTACTAGGGTAGCTCCCCAATCAAAATAACTAACCAGCGAGCTTCCTATTTGATCTTAGCTGGTTTTATTTTGGGGTTTTGGTGGTACTCTCTCTAGTGCTTGGTAGAAGATGATTTTAGCTTGGCAAGCAATCTATCGCCTCTGTCGCCCAATTCCTCAGAATCGATAACCATATCAGTTTCATTTTCCTGAAATTCCTTGGCGATCATCTTGGCAAGGAAAGTGGTTCCCGAAACAATACCTTCCTCAAATTTTGAATCGGAATGCAACTGACAATATGACAGGGATGTTTCATAATGATTTTTCACAACCTCGGAAACCTCTCCACCAAAAACAATCTGATCTTTGTTGATCAGGATATTCGGGGAATCAGAAAATGGTGTGTATCGTGTCATGAACATATATTTTGATTCTTGGAATGAGATTGTTTCCATTACCAGAACTTCACGCATTTCTATTGAAGTCTTTCCTGTTTCTATCAACTGACCGAATATATCTTCTCCTGTAGTCAGCTTGATATGATAGATTGTTCCTGTCATCAATCATTCCCTTTTTATGGTGGTCTATTACTTAGCACCTGAAAATTTTTTCAAAAAAGCACATTTTTTTCTTCACTTCTCTAAAAATTCAATCTAATTACTATCACAGAACTTACATAAAGACCCTTGGGATTGCCGGGATGAGTCGATCTACCGGAACCATTCATTGGTAATAACCGATGCCTAAAACAAGGATGCCTCTAACGAGGAAAAAATTTGGCTCTTAATAGAGGTAGCCAATCTACAATTAGACCTCTAAGGTAATTTTTGGGCTTATCACTCGTTCTAGATAAATCCAAGACGGCGGCTGCGACCTATCTCGTAGAGAGGGTCCATGGGATAGCTTAATATCGACTAAACGGCTATCTTTATCATTTAGAAATAAATGATACTTTGTTCCTGTATGCCTACAGCGTAACCAAGGGCTTCTGATTTGAAACAAAATCAGATAGGGACTAGAACGATCTGACTCGTCTCAGCGGATGACGCTATGGGTTAGAAAAGTCATGGTGAGTTTACAGACTCGCCATGACTTTTTTCTGATCTGAACTCGTGGATGACACGAGATCATTGATTGAAAAAAACAAATTGATCTTATCAATTCAAATTTAAACGAATGTAATGAGTGACCCTTTAGGGAAATTTGAATTGATATGAGATTTCTTTAATGATGAAATAGAAGGATTAAAATAGAATGAATTTGAAACAATATAAAAGAAAACACAATAAAGGATGTGTTGTGTATGGAATATATGATTCAGAGAATCGATTGAAATATATTGGTCAAACAAGATGTACATTAGATAAACGAATGAATTTCTTCTATAAGAAGATTAATAATAAGATTAGGAAGAACATTAAATTGTCTCCTATAGAAGATTGGTTAAGGACAGCCAAGAACATAGAGATTCGAGTCATTGTTCCTAATGGAACATGGGATATTTCAGAAATACTTGAAATTGATAAAGCCAAGAAAAATGGTATCGATTTATTGAATGTTGTTCGTGGTGGTAATGATTCTGTCAATGACATGACTCGAAAGAAACATGTTCCGATTAAGAATGTTTATAGACCTCCTGCATTCATAGAAAAACCAAAAAAGAAAACATTAGAAGATAGCGATATTGTGTTAGCAATTCTCAATGAAGAGACTGTTCCGATAAAAATTATTCCTCAAGGAAAAAGAACACTATCATCTGATTGGGATAAACACAAGAAGAAAAGAAAGAGACAACCCTATCAACAAAGATATTAAGAGATGATAAGTCGTTTTTTGAAAAAAGTGTCGATTTTCCTTGATTATTTTATTTTCACTGATCTATAAATGATCGATGACAAAAACGATTAGTAATATATCCAACTCAATGGAAGCACTAGAGAATGAGTGGAGCAAGGATTCCAAGATGGATTTGACTGATTATGTCAAAACTGTCTCGGATATTCCTTTGCTCCACCACAAATATAATCGATATTATTATATCGAACGCAAGGAACAGCGTCGTATTGAAGTGGCCTTGGATAAACTCAAGATTGAAGCCGAAAGATTCTATGCAGGCAACAACACCAAGGAAGATCAGGAACGAGGATGGAAACTCCCTCCATGGGGAGCATCCGAGAAAGGCAACCGACGCAATTTATTGAAGGCCGAAATAGAAAAATTGGTCAATACCAATACTGATGTGGTGGAATTGACATTGCAATTGGCCGATCAAATCGACAAGGTTGAATTTCTGGAAAGTATTTTAAAGGAACTTGGTCGGCGTGGTTTCGGATTGCATGATATCATGGAATACTGGAAATTGCATGGCATACAATAGGAGATCAAAATGAAACTGGCTGTGTTTTATGTGGATGTTAAAGGTTTACCAGAAGCAACAGCAAAATCTTATGTTGATACAATTGCGCAATTGTATCAAGAAAAAACTGGTGGAACCAAGGTAATGGTTATTGGCACTCAGGGACTTAATGATGTTAAGGTCATTGATATTGATTGAGGAAAAAAATTGAGATTGTTTAGTAAAGCACCAGATGGTGGAAAGAATTCTGGAGTTACCGGATATTATCTTGTCGAAATCAAGCCACTATTTTCAGTAGTTCTTTTGCATTTCAATAAAGGCACCAGAGAAGCATTTCATGAACATGCCTTTAATGCCCTGACCTTTTGGTTGAAGGGCTCTGTTCGCGAGCATCATGTGTCAGGACAAACCAAGAAATTTTATGCAGGACAATTTAAATATACTTCACGAAGTTGCTTTCATAAGATTGAAGCATTGGAAAGTACATGGGCTATTTCATTTCGTGGACCATGGGTTGATTATTGGAGAGAATCAAGACTCGGAAAAATTGTTACACTCACTCATGGAAGAAAGATTGTAGATGAATAGTATTATTCATTGATTTAGGTTTTGATTATAAGGGAACAGTTCAATTATCGCTAAGTTGATTGCAGAAACAATAATTCTTCTATTTCCTCTTATCTTTTTTGCAAGAGGATTGTTTTTATTGTTTGCATATGATAATCGTTATGATATAGAAGATGGAATGATCTATGTTGGTCTTTCATTGTTGATGACTATTGTTTGTTTTTATGGAGTGTTTTGATGAATTCGATTTTAATTGATGGATGGCCGATGGAGTTGTTCTTGAGATTCGTGAATTGAAAGTTGATGGTAGTTAAGTTTGAAAAAGTAAACAACATCTATGGAAGAGTAATTGCACCACGAGATATCCTGATGGATATCAGAGATTTGTTTACCTTCGAAGTGCCGGGAGCTAAGTTCTCCCCAAAATATAAAGCAGGAATTTGGGATGGCAAAATAAGATTGTTCAATTCCACAAAGAGATTGCTTTATCGTGGACTTGAAACAGCCCTTGCCGAATACTGTGAATTAAATGATATTGATTATGAGACGGATATTATCCCATCCGGGCGGTTGATATCAGATCAAGAATACGAAGAATTTGTTTCGAGTCTAAATCTACCACCTGATATTGAACGACGAGATTATCAAAAAGAAGCGGTTCTTGAAGGTATTGAACAAGAGCGCGTATTGTTGTTATCCCCAACAGCCTCGGGAAAATCATTAACAGCATATATTCTTTATCGTTGGTTCTCCAAGAAAACAATCATCATTGTTCCTACTGTGTCTCTCGTGCATCAACTCGCGAGCGATTTTGTTTTATATGGATATGATGCAGATCATATTCATAAGATTATGTCGGGTGAAGAGAAGAATACAGACAAGCCATTAACTATTTCAACATGGCAAAGTATCACCAAACAAGATCAGTCTTGGTATAATCAATTTGATGTTGTTATTTGTGATGAAGTGCATCGAGCCGCTGCTGCTTCCTTGGTCAGTATCATGGAAAGACTTCATCAGGCATCGATTCGAATTGGTATGACCGGAACACTTGATGGAAGTAAATGTAATGAAATGGTTCTGCGTGGTTTGTTCGGACCAATTAAGGTTGTAACAACCACCAGAGAATTAATTGATTCTGGATATGCTAGTGAATTATCCATTCAAGTCGTTGTTCTAAGGCATCCTGATTACATTCGTAAGACAAAACGAAGCTATCATGAAGAACTGGATTTTCTGAATTCATGCACACGACGCAATGAATTCATCTGTGATATCATCGATAACCTTTATGGCAATACTCTCATTCTTTTCTATAAGATTGAACATGGTCAAATCATTTTTGATATGATCAAGGAAAAATTTCCAAAACGAAAATCATTCTTCATCTATGGTGGTGTTGATGGCGAAGAGAGAGATGATGTTCGTGGTGTTGTTGAAAATGAAAAGGATGCCATCATCGTCGCAAGTTTCGGAACATTCTCTACAGGAATCAACATCAAGAGATTGCATAATATTATCATGGCCTCGGGATGGAAGGCTCAGGTTATGAATCTTCAATCCATTGGTAGAGGTTTGCGAAAGGGCGATGATAAAACGGAATGTCTGTTATTCGACATTACTGATGATCTTTCATGGCAACGGCGTAGAAATTATACACTAAATCATTCCCATGAGAGAATTAAGATATACAATAAACAACAACTTGATTATAAGATCAGTAAATTGAAACTGGATTATTGAATGTTTGAAGAATTGAAAAAGAATGTGAAGTTGTGGAATGGTGATTGTTGGGAAGGTCTGAAACAACTTTCTGATAATTCTATTGATAGTATTGTTACTGATCCTCCCTATGCTTTGAATTTCATGGGAAAGAAATGGGATACCGGCGCAATTGTCAATGATCCAGAATTTTGGAAAGAATGTTTACGAGTTTTGAAACCGGGCGGTCATATGGCTGTGTTTGGAGCGACAAGAACATATCATCGGGTTGCTTGTGCTATTGAGGATGCCGGATTTGAGATTCGGGATTCGTTGATGTGGGTTTATGGGTGTCTAGACGACCAGACGATGGCGGTGACATCAAACGGCGTCATGCCGTACCATAAAATCAAAAAAGGTGATCTTGTATTATCCTACGATCCGGCCTATATGTTGTATGAGTGGCAACCCGTGGAGGAAGTGCTTGTCTACGACGTCGATGATACCGCCTACCGAATTTCAACTGATCTTGGAGACCAGATCGTCTCCAGAAACCATCGCTGCATCGTTGAACGAGGCGGAGAGGAGGTATTCGAGTTCGCAGAAGAAGCCGCACGGCAACGCGAAATACGTGTTCCCGTTTTGGAAGACCTGCGAGCATTGCTCGACGCCGTTCCAGACCCACACGAGGGAGCAAGCAGCGCGAAACAAGACGTGTTCGAAGGTTTGCGCGAATGCTGTGATAGGCGCGAAGGTTGCCGCGTCGGCAAAGCCGATGGAGATGCACAAAGGGAAGTCGGCGGCGAATTGCGTGGTCTGCGGGACGGAGTTCTGGCGCAACACGAAACATCTGAAGCGCGTCAAGAAGCCGGTGTGCAGCTACGAGTGCAACGGAGTTCTTCGCGGGGAGGAGTGGAAGGCGCACGCACATACAGGGCGGGAGAATTGGACACAGGAGTCGGAGGCGGCTCTTGTGGAGAGGATGACGGGCGAGACGAATCCGGCGTGGAAGGGCGGGGTTACGTACAGGAATCGGAAGGGGAACTACGTGTCGGTTCGATACGTGCGCTGTCCGGTCGATTTTCTCCCGATGTCGCGCAAGGACGGGTATGTGATGGAGCATCGCCTGAATGTGGCAATGGCGATTGGTCGTCTTCTGACGCGAGTGGAGTGCGTACACCATATCGACCACGATCCGCTGAACAACGATCTGACGAATCTGATGCTGTTCGCGACGAACAAGGACCACAAGTTGTTCGAGCATGGCGCGGACATAAAACCGTTGTGGGACGGATCACTCCTGAGCGATATCGCGGCGTAATTTGGTGCGTCCGCGTCAAGAGCGGAGCGTTTGTCGCGGTCCGCAACGGCTTTGCTTTCCCGACAGGAAATAGCGGCTTTCCGAAGTCGCATGATGTGTCAAAAGCGATTGATAAGGCGGCTGGTGCTGAACGGGAGGTCACATCCGTCATTGACAAGGGCGAGATGAACGGAGGCGCGTGGCAGGGCGAGCACGGGTGGAAGCAAATCCACGAACGAAAGGACGAGCCTGCCACTCCGCAGGCTGCGGAGTGGCAGGGTTGGGGCACAGCCCTTAAACCCGCTTTTGAGCCGATTGTACTTGCGCGCAAGCCGCTGTCCGAGAAGACGGTCGCCGCGAACGTGCTTCGTTGGGGCACGGGGGCACTGAATATTGATGGGTGTAGGGTGCCGACCGATGATGTTGCGGAGATCGGCAAACCGTCTTGGGGCGGCCCAATGAAGCGGCTTAGCGCAGCGCCGGGGCAAGAAGGAAAGCTGGTGCCACGCACACAACCACATAACGCCGGCCGCTGGCCAGCCAACGTGGTGCATGACGGCTCGGATGAAGTAATAAACATGTTTCCGAATACTAAAAGTGGAACAGGCGCGGTTAAAAAAACATCAGCAAAAAATTATCAAGGAAATGCATTCGGAAAAGAAAGTAGACCTGTTGGCATTCCAAATATTGAATATGGGGATTCTGGTTCGGCTGCACGATTTTTCTATAGTTCAAAGGCAACCAAAAAGGATCGTGCAAACAGTAAACATCCAACAGTTAAACCTGTTTCCTTGATGGAATGGTTGTGTGTATTGATTACTCCACCGAATGGAATAATTCTTGATCCTTTTTCAGGGAGCGGAACTACAGGACAGGGTGCGATACAAAATAATTTTCAAATAATCATGATGGAAAAAGAAAATGAATATTGTGATGACATTCGAAGAAGAATGGTTAATGAAGACATAAACATTTTGGACTTGATACAGGAAGTAAATGAAGAAACCTAAGAAGAAGAAAAATCATTACATCAATAATAAGACATTCTTTGAAGCGATTAAGCAATACAAACTTGATCTGAAACAGAATCCCAATATACAGATTCCAAATTATCTTGGTGAATGTATCATATTGATCTGTAATAAATTGTCGGTGTCTCCAAATTTCTTCAATTACTCCTATAAAGAAGATATGATAGGCGATGGCATCATTTCATGTTTTGCTGCATTGAATAATTTCGATCCTGACAAGTCAAATAATCCATTTGGGTATTTTACACAAATTGCCTACAATGCCTTTGTCTTTCGTATCGAAAAAGAATCATATCAAAATTATATGAAGCATAAAAATCTCGAACATACCTTCGTTTTGACTGATGAAATATTTCTAGAGCATAATCAAGTTCAAAAAAATGATAGCGCAAAGGAAGATGGAATCAGAAGACATTATGAAGTTATTCAAAAATATGAAGAGAAGATCGAGCGAAAGAAACGAAAGCAGGAAGAGAGAAAGAGGCTGAAAAATGCATCCAAACTTTAATGTGATCCGTTCATACTCGTTGAGTTATCTGGCAACTCCATATTCAAAATATGTCTATGGTAACGATATGTCTTTTGTTCATTCATCAATTATTACAGGACAATTACTCAAGGATGGTGTTCAACGAGTTTTTTCACCGATTGTCCATTGCCATCCTATTGCTCAATATGCTGGCATCAATAGGCTCGATAACAATATATGGATGAATAGAGATGGATTGCTCTATGCAATGATGGAAAAGAGTGATGCGTTGTTAGTGGCTCAACTTCCCGGATGGCAAGATAGTGTTGGAGTCGGTAAAGAAATCAAGTTTTTTGAAAAAAGCAACAAGCCCATCCACTATCTACCAGAAGAGTATTGTGTGTCTGCCCTTTTTTAAAATAAGGGCATTTTTTTAGTGACATTATGATTGGCAAAGGCTAAGAAAGGTTTGTCTCTTTCTTAGGAGGTTAGATTGTTTAATCGCTTTAATGATGCTGTATTACCGCCGATCATCAATGACATCATTGGAACCGTGCTGGACAAGAAAAATCCAATGCATGTGCGAGATAATGCTTGTGGTCGGCTGGAACAAATTCAAAGAGCATGTGAGATTGTTATTGCAGATTTCAAGAAGGAAATTGAGAAACATAACACACAGCTTCGGAACAAGAGAAGAGCATAATGGAACTATCCCCACAACAGGATAAGGCCGTCAAGCAAGTCTTGGAATGGTATCACTCGCCATCATCGTCACAAGTATTTAAATTGTTTGGAGTAGCTGGAACCGGAAAAACGACACTTTCCAAGATCATTGCTAATGAATTGAATGTCAAAACTGCCTTTGGAGCCTTTACTGGCAAAGCAGCACTGGTAATGACCAAGAATGGTTGTACGGGAGCTTCTACAATTCATAGCTTAATCTATGTGGTGGTTGGTGAAGAAAAGGATGGCACTCCCATCTTTGATATCAATGGTCAAAGTTTAGCGAACAATGTTGATCTAATTATTATTGACGAATGTTCGATGGTTGATGAGGCACTTGGAAAAGACCTTCTTTCTTTTAAGAAGAAAGTTCTTGTTCTTGGTGATCCAGAACAATTACCGCCTGTGAAAGGTGCTGGTTTCTTTACGAGTGGTGAACCGGATGTCATGCTGACGGAAATCCATCGTCAGGCATTGGATAATCCAATCATTAGAATTTCTATGGATGTTCGGGCGGGTAAGAGACTCGTTCCGGGAAATTACGATGATAAAGTCATCGTTCAACGCCATAGAGATTTGAGTTCTGATGAAATGGTCAAAATGTTCATTGAAACGGATCAATTGATTGTTGGGATGAACAAAACTCGTCATGTCTGCAATTATGTAATTCGAGAAAATCTTGGATTTCCTGAATATGTTCCACAAATCAATGATCGTCTCGTTTGTTTGAAAAACAACAGAGAAAAGAGGTTGCTTAATGGTGGATTGTGGAACGTTCAAGAAATCATCAATAACAATTCGACAATCTCAAAGAGTCTCGTGCTCAAATCTGAGGATGTTGAAAATCTTTATGCCAGAGTGTGTATTCACAATCTTTTCTTTGAAGGAAGAGAAAGTGAAATGGATTGGAAGCAGAAAAAAAGTTATGATGAATTCAATTATGGATATGCTCTGACATGTCATAAGAGTCAAGGTTCTCAGTGGAACAATGTTGTTCTTTATGATGAAAGTAAGGTCTTTAAGGATGAAGCTCGTAGATGGCTTTATACTGGAATTACTCGGGCGGCTGAAAGATTGACGATATTGATATGAGTATAATGTGATGGCTGGATGGCTCATTCTTGTTGTCATGGCAATTTATTTTCTGATATCTTTTGATTTATTATTCAAGGGACAATACTCATTGTCTCTTGTTTTCTTTGCTTATGCTATTTCTAATATTGGATTATATTTGGTGCAAAGGACAACCTAACAAAATGCTTATTGCTCTTATTAACGACTCTCATTGGGGCGCTCGTGGAGATTCAGAAAAGTTCCTGAATTACTTTTCTCGCTTCTATCAGAATATTTTCTTTCCATATCTTCAAAAAAATAACATCAATCAAGTTATTCATCTTGGCGATCTTGTTGATAAACGAAAGAATATCAGCTTCACTACTGCCAATAGAATGCGAAAAGAATACATCATTCCTTCTCAAGAAATGGGCTTACAGACAAGCATTATCGTTGGAAATCATGATACTTATTTCAAGGATACTAATGAAATTAATGCTCTTCGAGAATTGATTATGAATAGAGAGGGTTTCACGATCTATTCCAATCCTGAATATGCAAAATTTGATGGATTAAGAACATTGATGCTTCCATGGATTTGCTCTGAAAATGAGCAAAGATCATTATCGATGATCAAGAGCAATAGTGTCCCTGTTGTGTTTGCTCATTTAGAACTGGTGGGATTTGAAATGAGTAAGGGACAGATGATGGAACATGGAATGGATAGTTCTATGTTTCAGAAATACAAGAGTGTTTATACTGGTCATTATCATCATAAGTCATCAAAGAAAAATATTCATTATCTAGGCACTCAATATGAAATGACATGGATCGATTATAATGATCCCAAGGGGTTTCATATACTTGATACCGAAACACTGAAACTGACATTTGTTCCCAATCCAGAACGCATTCATATTGCTCTCCAATATAATGAAGAAGTTGATCCAAATTTGAATGAAGATTGTTCTGGTAAAATAATCAAATTGGTTGTTAAGAAGAAAACTGATGAAAAGAAACTTGATGCTTTTGTCAAAAAACTTCAAAATAATCTTGACGTTGAATTAAAAATAGTCGATGAACATTTGAATTTTGAAACACCAGATATCAAGAACATTAAGCTTGAAAATTTGGAAGATACGTTGAAGATTGTAACTGATTATGCCAATAGCCTTGATGTTGATGTTGATAAGAAAAAAATGATTTCTTTATTGAGTGATCTTTATAAAGAGGCACAGGAGTTGCGATGAAATACGTTGTCGGGTTTCTGTTTTGCCGTAATACAAATCAGATAGTCCTCTTGAGGAAGAATACTCAAGATTGGCAACATGATATGTTGAATGGTATTGGTGGTAAAATAGAAGGAAATGAGACTTGCCTTGATGCCATGAAACGAGAATGGAAAGAAGAAACCCAAGACGATACTGATATCGAATGGTTTCAATTTGCCAATCTTCTAGGAAAGACTTCGGTTGTCTATTGTTTTAAAGCCGAAGTTGATACTCTCCCAATCCTTCCATCTGAAAATGATGTTGGTGAAGAAATTATTATTATGGATTTGGATGATGCTATCCAGTCTTCGTTTGTGGTGAATAACCTTACATGGTTGCTGCCACTGGCGTTTAATGATCGCAATGTTAAAGTGGTGGCCTCTTTTTAATGCTTATTCAATTCAATAAAATTAGATGGAAAAACCTACTCTCCTATGGAAATTATTGGACAGAAATTGATCTGTCTCAATATAACAGCACGCTTATTGTTGGCAAAAATGGAGACGGTAAATCAACCCTGTTAGATGCGTTCAATTTTGTACTCTTCAATAAACCATATCGCAAAGTAAACAAATCTTTGCTTGTCAATTCGATCATCAAGAAAAACACATTAGTTGAAATTGAATTTACTCGTTCCGGTCATTCATGGATGGTGCGGAGAGGCATTAAACCGAATGTGTTTGAAATTTATCGTGACGATGAATTGATTAATCAAGATTCCAATTCTAAGGACTATCAGGAAGAGTTGGAAAATATCATTGGTATCAATCCAAAATCAGTTCCTCATGTTGTTGTTCTTGGTTCTGCCAATTATACACCATTCATGCAATTACCAGCGGCGGCGAGGCGACAAGTAATCGAAGACCTTCTAGACATTCAAATCTTCTCTGTAATGAATGATCTTCTCAAGACCAGAATTTTAACCAATAAAGAAGCGTTGAAGGAAGCTGATTATGCATGGCGAAATGCTTCCAATGCATTAGAAATGGCCAAGGAACACAATAAGAATATTAAAACTAATAATGATGCGATCATCAAGAATAAAGAAAAAGAAATCGAAGAATATTCTGATGAGGCATTGAAGGTTCTGTCTGACATCAAATCTCTCAATAAGAAACTCAAAAAGATTGGTGATCCAATCGATACATCGTCATTAATGAAAGACATAAGAGAAAAGGAAAAGGAACAAGGTTCTATCGCTAAAGAAATAACCTTGTTGAAGAGAACAGTTTCTTTTCTGGATGATCATAATGAATGTCCGACATGTAAACAAAATATCGATAAGCATTTCAAATCCAATCATATTGAGGAAAATGAAAAACAGATCGGTGTTCTTTCAACAAGAACAGTCTATCTCGATGAACAGATAGAAAAAATATCCGAGCAAATAAAAAAAGCCGAAAGTGTTTCCGATGATCGTCGAAAACTTGAAAGAGAGATCAACCAAAAACAAAATATAGTAGATTCCAACACCAAATTCGTTAAACGATTGATGAAAGAAATTGAGGAATTGCAGGAAATTGAAGAGGCAATTCCTACTGGTGAATTGGAAAAAAAGGAAAAGGAAACAACGAAGATCGTCAATGAACTGTCTAAGGAACGCGATCTTCTGTCAGTCACATCGTCTCTTTTGAAAGATGATGGAGTAAAGGCAGTAATCATAAACAAGTATGTTCCTGTTATTAATGAATTGATTAATAAATTTCTTTCAGTTATGGATTTGTTTGTGGATTTTCATATCAATGAACAATTCGAGGAAACTATTCTGTCGAGGCATAGAGACGATTTTGTTTATGAATCGTTTTCGGAAGGTCAAAAATTAAGGATCGATCTGGCTATTCTCTTTACATGGAGAGTGATAGCGAACATGCGAAATACTGCTTCTACTAATCTTCTTATCTTTGATGAAATTCTTGATTCGTCCTTGGATGATGAAGGTATTGATAGTTTTATTCAGATAATCAAAAATCTTACAGAGAAAGAAAATGTTGTAGTTATCTCGCATAGAGATGCCGTGGCAGATAAATTTGATAATCGTATAAAATTCAAACGCATTCAAAATTTCTCACATATGGATACTGAAAATGCATGATATTGTTCGTGGGTTTAAAGATATTCTCACAACGCCGGGAATGGATTTTGATTTTGAAAACCCTCCATTCGATCCAGTAGAATTTTCAAAGACACTTGGGGAGGTAATGTTTGCCTTTGGTGGCGTTGGGATAAGTGCATGTCAGATTGGAGTCCCTTATAGAATATTTGCTATTCGTGCAGTTCCTTTGATGGTATTTTTTAATCCAAAAATTGTTGATTATAGTGGAAAGGTTTCTCCATTGATTGAAGGATGTCTGTCCTTTCCGGGTGTAAATTTTCCTGTCAAACGACATGATCGAATTCGTATTCGCTATCAAGAACCTAATGGTGAAATGCAACTAAAGACCTTTGAAGATTATTCAGCGCATATTATTCAACATGAATTTGATCATACAAATGGCATATTGTTTTTTGATAGAGCCAATCGTTTTCATCGTGACAGAGCTATAAAAAATTGGTCACTTTTAAAGAAGAGGAATGGATGGTGAATTTTTTTCTAGGATATCTGATTATTGGTTTGTTTATGAATTTTGTTGTTTTCATTGGAAATTATGTTCATAAGGAAATTTTACAAGATATAAAAGCAACGATTTTATTTGTAGCAATCATGACATTTTTTTGGTTTCCAATCACTGTGTTGGTAATCTCTGAAATGATCATGAAGAAAATGAGGAAGTATTGGAGATCGCGAAATTAAGACCTCTGTTCAAATATACAGGAGGCAAGAGAAAGCTACTGAAACAATATGCACCATATATGCCTGAAAGGATTACAACGTATGTGGAGCCATTTCTAGGCGGTGGTAGTATGTTTATTCATGTGATGCAGAACTACCAACCAGAACAAATTGTTTTGGGAGATGCCAACGATCAGGTAATGAATATCTATCACACCGTAAAATTCCATATGGAACAGATGATTGAAATTCTTTCGAAGATCGAACAAGAATATGTTCCTTTGGAATATAATGGTAGGAAGGAATATTACAGAGCGATTAGGAAAAGACAGGCGTTTGATGAAACGATGTCTGATATTGAAAGAGCATCTATTCAATATTTTCTGATGAGAACCTGTTTTAATGGACAGTATGTCGTTACTTCAAACGGAAGATTTTTTACTTCTCCCGGAGAATTGAATGTGAAAAATCCAATCCAATACGATCATATCAGAGCATGGAATTTTATTTTGAAAGATGCAATTCTTTGTGTTGGTGATTGGAAAGCCACAGTAGCCACTGCCGATATTGGTCCTGATAGTTTCGTGTTTCTTGATCCTCCCTACAGAGAATCCAATTTGTTGGGAAATCAATACATGAGTGATTTCTTTCATCCAGAACAACAAGATAAGATGACAGATGAAATCATTGAATATGTGAAGAATTTCAGAAGTGATGCCACAGTATTTCTGTGTAACATGGAAAAACATGAGACGGGATATTTTGACAATTTAGGACATGGATTGGAAACAATTAAGATACCTAGAAAGGTGACTTCGTTCCGTGACAGAGATCACCATATCAATGAGATTTTAATCCATAATGGTGAAAAAGAAATCACGCTTGAAAATTTTTTTGATTGAAGGCGCACGTTAAAGCGCTCGTGCGCATAAGTAATGCAAAGGAGATTTCCATTGAACGAAAAAGAGATTGCCGAAGTTGTCAGACTTCTAAAAGAAGGTAAGCGTTACGCTGAAATTGCCAAGATGTTGAATATGAGTGTCGATGCGGTAAAGCGACGATACTATGCTTCAAAGAAGCAAAATGAGGAATCGGTTAGTAGTTACAAGCTTGGTGGTGATGCCAAGGACCGAAAGATTCTCATGCAGGCTGATGAAATTACTCGCCTAAAGAAAGAAATCAAAAATCAACATAGAGAGAATATTGAGGCCGAATATATCAACGAAGTTCTCGGAACTATTGCTAATACCAAAATTGAACCTCCGAATTGGTTGCTGAACACCAAGGACAATAAGAAAGAAAAAGAAGTCCTGATGACTTCTTGGGCTGATTGGCACGCTGGAGAAGTTGTTTATAAGAGCGAATTGAACGGCATCAATGAATACAATATGAAAATTTTTGAACGCCGTGTTAAAAGATTGGTTGAAAACACAATCAAATTGAGTAAGAACCATGGTCCGGGAAATTATCCGGGTGCAGTGGTCAATCTTTTGGGTGATATGGTTTCTGGTGGTCTTCATGAGGAACATCGAAAAACTGATGAAATGCCGCCTCATGATTGCGTTTTGAGAGTGGTGGAATTGCTTTCATGGGGCCTTACTCAAATGGCTGATGCCTTCGGTAAGGTCTATGTTCCGTGTGTGTGTGGTAATCATGGAAGAACAACCATACGGCCTGAATACAAACAATATGTTCATAAGAACTATGATTATTTGATCTATAAAATTCTCGAAAGAGAAATGAAAAAGGCTAATGAAAATCGTATTGTCATTGATGTAAGAGAGTCCAATGAAGTTCTTTATAAGGTTTATGGTACTTCGTATCTCGCTGTACATGGTGATATGATTTCAAAAGGTGGTGGTGATGGCATTATTGGGAGTCTTGGTCCTATTGCTCGTGGAGAAATCAAGACTCGTGGAAGAGCATCATCAAGTGGAATGGAATATGACATTTTATTGATGGGACATTATCATCAATCTTTTTGGCTTCCTCGTGTGATTTGTGCTAACAGCCTGAAAGGTTATTGTGAATATTCCAAGAATGCTCTCAATGCCCCTCCGGCACCACCTACACAACCAATGTGGTTTCATCATCCACGATATGGAATCACATCTCGTTGGGAAATCATGGTTGAAGAGCCTGTTTCCTCTTCAACAACCACAACATGGGCTTCTGTATTCGATCCAACCAAGTGAAATGGAGAATGTTATGGATGACTTCATTTATCTTCAGTTTGACAACAACGATATCTTTATAAATCAAATGCCAGATGATGAGAGTGTTGTTGAAGTTCTTTTAGACGATTCAACAACTGCATGGGCATATTTTGAAATGAATATAATGGATGCCGGTGATTGGGATTTTACTCCAATTGATGAAAATATGATGTTGAATAATGGAATTAGTATTGCTGATCGAGTTATTGCATGGAGATATTTGTTGAAATGAATACATGGTTTCCAGCAACACCAGAAAATAATCCTGTTGAACCAGAAAAGAAAACAGTTCCTCCTAGAATAAGGAAACGGGATACTGAAATTCTTGTCAAGGTTACGGAAGATATGGCTCAACAAATCAAGAGCCATATGGCATCGGTCAAATATAAATCCAGAAGTGAATTTATGCGCAAGGCAATAGCTGCTTATCTCAATTCGTTTAATGGAAATGTTTCCCTTAAGGAATTAGTCGAAGCATCTAGTAAGAAAAAAATGCCGGAAACTTATGAATTTGAATTGAAAGATACAAAAAACATACCGACAGGAAAAATATTTCAAATTGAATATAAGAAAATAGGATGGTTTAAGAGAAAGATGCGCAAATGGTTGTTGGGGATGTGATATGGGAGAAATTCATTACAAGTATAAAGAAGATGAAATTCTTGCGGAGATTAAAGCATACATCGATGCAACATATAATGGTCATTACATAGGCGAAGATAACATTCAATCGCTTGATCTTATTTTCGCAACTGGCCATGGCACTGGTTTCAATATGGGTAATATTTTGAAATATGGTGCAAGATTTGGAAAGAAAGACGGAATCAATATTAAAGATTTGTATAAGATAATTCATTACGCAATGTTTGAAATTTATAATCAACGGAGACATAATGTTGTATCGACCGAAACCACCAGTGATTGAGGCATTTCAATTCAATGAGGATTGGGAAGATAAACCAAATGAATGGCCGGAATGGTTAGAGAAGGTTTATGAAACCTCTAAGTTGGTGGCAATATATGATTCAGAAAGAGTTGCTGCTTGTTATGGAGACAAAATCATTTTCTTCGGGGACTATTTGGTCTATGATTATGAAAATTATTATGTAGTTCAAGAAAATCTCTTCATCAAAAAATATGAGGCTGCATAATGGAAATAAATGTTCCAATCGAAGAATTGAGGAAACGTAAGTTATTTGTTGCTACTCCAATGTATGGAGGAATGGCACATGGAATGTATGCGAGATCATTGGCGGATTTGAGTGCCAAGTGTACTCGTTATGGTGTGTCATTGCAGATGTATTTTTTGTTTAATGAAAGCCTCATTCAACGCGGAAGAAATTATTGCGTTGATGAATTTCTCAGATCAGAATCCACTCATATGATTTTCATTGATTCGGATATTGGTTTCAATGCTGATGATGTTTTGATGATGATGGCATTGCAGGGTGATGATACTGAATATGATGTGTTGACCTCTCCATATCCAAAGAAATGCATTTCGTGGGAAAAAATCAAAAGAGCGGTCGAAAAGGGATTTGCCGAAGACGATCCTAACAATTTGGATCGATATGTTGGTGATTATGTATTCAATCCCAAAACACACCAAACAGAAATTCCATTGAACCAGCCGGTTGAAGTGTTGGAATCTGGAACTGGTTTTATGATGATTCGCAGAAAGACCTTTGAAGTTTTCAAAGAGAAGTTCCCGGAACAAAGCTATAAACCGGATCATGTTCGCACGGAACACTTTGACGGAAGTCGGGAAATTATGGCATATTTCGATTGTGTGATCGATCCCGAAACTAAGCGTTATCTGAGTGAAGATTATATGTTCTGTCAATATGTGCAGAAGGCTGGAATGAAGGTTTGGTTGTTGCCATGGGTGAGATTGCAACATGCAGGATCATTTATATTTGGTGGTTCTCTTGTTGATATTGCACAAATAGGTGCTTCGGCCACGGCTGATGTTAATGAAATCAAAAAGAGGAAAGTATAATGATTGCTGTTAGAAGAATTGAAAAGGTGGAAATTTCAACAGAAGAGTTTCGATCAAAGGTTGAAAAAAATTTTCGTGTACATTCTAAGCCAAAATTTAACATTGGAGATATTGTTTCTTATCTAGATTTGAACTCGGAAACAGTATGCGCTTTGGTTATTGGTATCACTGTTGTCAATAATAGTAATGGACAATATTCATATGATGTTAGACCATATGATTCGGGACATCATACTTTTTATGAACACGGATTAACATTAGTGGAGAGAGCACCATTCATTAAAGAATGTGGTTGTGATGACTGCGGTTGTTAATTTCTTCGCTGGTCCGGGTGCTGGCAAATCGACATTATCAACTAAGCTTTTTGGTTTAATGAAAGAGCTTCGTTATAATGTCGAATTTGTTCCTGAGTTTGCAAAAGAGTTGACTTGGAAAGAATCATTCAATGATTTGAGTGATCAGATATACGTTTTTGGTGAACAACATCATCGAATCTATAGTTTGATAGATAAGGTTGATTACATCATCACAGATTCTCCATTACTTCTCCAATTGCATTATCTTGAGGGCGGAGTTACGAAATATTTCGATCAGGGATGGAAGTATCATCTTAAGGAACTGATTCTGAATATCCATCGTCAGGTTCCAAGCATCAACTTTTTTGTAGAAAGAGGGAACCGAAAATATGTGACCGAAGGACGCAATGAGAATGAGTCCTCTGCGCTCTTTATTGATAAAACCATCAAAAACCTGTTGAATGTTCATAACATTGATTATACAGATGTTCGACATGATGAAACAGCGGATCGTATTCTAAAGATTATTGGAGAGAAAATTGAATCAATTAAAGATGAATGATCGCACTCTTAACATTCTGAAAAACTTTTCGTCTATCAATCAATCAATAGTTTTTCGGCCCGGAAAGACAATAGCAACCATTTCTCCCGGCAAGAAAATTTATGCCAAAGCTAATATTGAAGATGAGATTAGTGATGAGTTTGCCATCTATGAACTCCCTCGCTTGTTTGGTGTTCTGGCATTAATTCCCGAATACAAGATTGAAATTGATGATCAGAAGCTTTGCATCTCTTCGGATAAGGAATCCAGATCAATCAATTATGGCTTTGCTGATCCAGAACATATCATGCAACCTCCGGTCAATGGTATTAGTATGACCAAGACAGATGTCAGTTTTGTTCTGACCAATAAGGCATTGTCTGCTGCTATGAAGGCAGCAAGTGTTCTTGGTATGCCAGAGATTGCTATTACTGGCGATGGAGAAAATATTTTCATTGAAACAAGCAATTCGGCCAAACCATCAAATGATATCTATAGAGATAATATCGGTGAGTTTGAAGGCAGTAAGAAGCGTTTCAAGATGATCTTCAAGGTAGAGAATTTGAAAATGCTTCCTGATGATTATAAGGTAAAGATCAGCTTCAAGAAACTCGCTCAATTTGTGAGTAAGGATGTCGAGTATTTCATCGTAGTTGAAAAGAATTCAACAGTAGATTGAAGCACTATCTTAGGAATTGAAAATGATTGAATTTGATGAAGACGAAATTTCGTGGCCACAAAAGTATCGACCACGAAAGATCGAAGATGTAATTTTGCCAGAACGATTGAAGGCAGTCTTTCAGAATTTCGTAAACTCGGAAAAAATCCCGAACCTACTCCTATCAGGACAACCGGGAATTGGAAAGACGACCATTGCGCTCGCAATGTGTAATGAACTGGATGCTGATTGTTATGTGATAAATGGATCATTGGATGGTGGTATTGATAATTTACGAGTTAATGTGCAGGGTTATGCGTCGTCTGTTTCGTTGAATGGAAAACGAAAATATGTGATTATTGATGAAGCAGATTATCTGACACATGCCACACAACCAGCTTTGCGTAATTTCATGGAAGAGTTTTCCAAGAATTGTGGTTTCATTTTGACATGCAACTACGTTACTAGAATTCTTCCGGCCATTCGCTCTCGATGCACTACAGTTGATTTCTCATTGGTTGATGAGGAAGAACAGATCGATCTTGCAGCTAGTTTTTTTGAACGAGCATGTCTCATTCTTAAGAATGAAAATGTCAAATTCAACAAGACAGTTCTTGCTGAAGTTATTAATGAAAACTTTCCAGACTTTCGTAAAACTCTAAACCAATTGCAGGGATATGCAAATCGAAACGGAACAATTGATTCTGGCATTCTTGCATCTGTAGCAGTTGAAAGTGATGTAAAATCGTTGTTTGATTCAATGTCCAAGCAAGACCTTAATGCAGTAAGAAAATGGTCGGCTGAAAATTCATTCATGAATATTTCGGATGTTTTTTCGACCATGTATGGAATGGCTGATGATTATCTAAAACCTTCCGGTATTGCACAAATGTTAGTGACAATGCGAGATTATGAATATTCATCTGCGTTCGTTTTGAACCAAGAAATTAATTTGGCAGCGGGACTGATTACCATCATGTCGGAATGTGAATTTAAATGAAGCGTTGGTTTTGGGAAGATTGGTTCAAAAAAGATTATGGTAATTGTGGTCTTTGTGGAGGTCGGATCAGGGAAACTTCCAATATAATCCATTACAAAGTCATCAATGATGATACTGATGGATATGAGACTCTAGAAATGAAAATATGTAATTATTGTGCAGATGAATTAGAAAATGAAAAAGATAGCGGCAGATAAGGTTCTTTTAATTGATGATGACGAAAACGAGACAACAGAAGATCAAGAAAAAGATTTTATGTTGCGAGTTTTTGATTATATCGACTCGATAACAACCACCAAGAAATATCTTATGGTGGATGAGAAAGAAGAAAAATTCTTTCGAAGTGCTTGGGTAATCATACATAAAGCAATCTCATATTTTCCTGATTGTTTATTGTTGGTGAATGAAGCTAACAAGCTATATACATATTCACCAAAAATGCAGTATGATTTCTTGATGCAGGTCATCCCGGCTCGAAAAAGAACACGAGTCAAATGGCCAAAAAATAAACAGCCATATGAAATCGTAAGAATGATACAGGAAAAATATTCTTGTAAACGGCAATGTGCTGAAGATATAATCAACGCCCTTACAAAAAAACAATTAGAACAAATTATTGAAAAAATAAACAACAAAGGCGGTGTTATAAATGAATGATGATATTTTTTCTGGTTATGGAATTGAGGTAGTTCTTAATACACCAGAAGATTTTTTGAAGATTGTCGAAACACTGACAAGAATCGGCAAGGTCAAGGGCGATAAAACATTATCACAAATCTGCCATATCTTACACAAACAAGGAAGATATGTGATTATTCATTATACTGAGCTTCTTTCATTGGATGGTTATGATATCAATATAACAGATGAAGATTGTGAGGTTCGTGATAAGATTGCAAATCTTCTATTCCAATGGAAACTTTTGAAGATTAAGAATCCAGACAAGATCAGTAAGATGCCATTGCGAGGAATCAAGATCGTAAGTTATAAAGAAAAAAATGATTGGAAACTGCATTCCAATTATCATTTCTCCAAGAAAAGGAAAATAAACAATGACTAATGAAGTAGTTTATGAATATGATGATGAAGCCTATTCAATCGCTGAATTTGATCATTATCAATATTTGACAGCACAGACAGCAGTCTATCCAAAGGAAAAGGAATTAGAATATCTAACTCTCGGACTTGTTGGTGAAGCCGGAGAGTTGGCTAACAAAGTCAAGAAAATTTTACGCGGTGATAAGGTGCTGAATAAGGAAGATATGGCATCTGAATTATCGGATTGTTTGTGGTATACGGCTCGTTTGGCGGATGCTCTCGGATACGATCTTCATAAGATCGCTGAAATGAACATTGAAAAATTGATGGATAGGAAAAAAAGAGGGGTTTTGAAAGGTAGCGGAGACAATCGTTGAATTTTTACACTAACGTAGACTTAATTGGTAATTACATTCTTGTAAGAGGAATTGAAAACGGAAAGAGGTTTAAGAAAAAGGTCAAATACAAGCCCACATTATATTTTGAAACAAACAAACCAAGTGAGTATCGAACTCTTCATGGCAAATCAGTAAAGCCTAAAAAATTCGATACCATTTGGGATGCCAGATCAACCATTAAAGAATATTCATCGATTGAAAATTCTAAACTATATGGCTTTGAATCGTTTCAATATACCTATATCAATGAAAAGTATGAAGAACATATCGATTATGACGAATCTAAAATTCGTCTAGCTACAATTGATATTGAAACGGTTGCCGATGAAGGAATGCCCAACATCGCCACCGCCAACAAACCAATTACTGCCATTACTATCTCGTGTATGGGTGAAATTGTCGCCTTTGGTTATGGTGAATTCGATCCGCCACAAAACATTACCTATATCAGATGTGATGATGAACAAGAATTAATCCTCAAGTTTCTTGATACATGGGAATATTTTGATCCTGATTGTATTGGTGGATGGAACATCAAGGGATTCGATATTCCATATCTTGTCAATAGAATCGTGGCTGTTTTTGATGTTGATACAGCCAAGCGGTTATCGCCATGGAAAATTCTTAAAGAAAGAAGAGTTGCTAATAGGGGCGGATGGGATGAGTGGTTTTATCCATTAGGTATATCTATTCTTGATTATATGTTGATCTATAAGAAACTCACATTCGTTCCACGCGAATCTTATTCGCTCGATTACATTGCTCAAATGGAATTGGGTGAAAAGAAACTGGATTATTCTGAATATGAAAACCTGAATACCTTCTATCGAGAAAATCATCAAAAATTCATGGCCTATAACGTTAGAGACGTTACACTTGTGGAGCGTCTTGAAGACAAGTTGAAATTAATCGAACTGATATTTTCGATGGCTTATTCTTTCAAGTGCAATTATGAAGATATGCTTGGTTCTGTGAAACCATGGGAAGTGAACATCTTCAATGAATTGATCAAGGATAAGATTGTTTTTCCTCCCAAATCATCATTCGATGATATCGAAAGAGAAGAGTTGGTTGGTGGTTTTGTTAAGCATCCCATTGTCGGAATGTATGATTGGGTTGTGTCATGCGATCTGAATTCGCTCTATCCTCATCTTATTCGCCAATACAACATCTCTCCAGAAACCTTTAGAGGCAAATGGCTAGATGCCACCTATACAATTCCAAGCATTCTTAATGAGAATTTTCCAGACAAGAAATATCTTGAGGAAGTTAATTTTATTGCTTCCGCTAATCGTTGCTTGTTCACAAGAGATTTTGATGGATTGCTTCCTCGGCTCATGGAAAAACTCTATGACGAAAGAACGCAATTCAAAAAGAAGATGCTTGTTTGTAAACAAGACAAGGAAAATGCAAGCGATGAAAAAGAAAAGAAACGCTTGGATAAATTAATCTCGAAATACAACAATGGACAATTGAATCGAAAGATTTTTCTCAATGCTTGTTATGGTGTGTTGACCAATGAATTCTTTCGTTTCTATTCGCATGATAATGCAGAAGCCATCACTATGGGAGGCCAATTAGCCATTCAATGGATTGAGAAAAAATTGAATGGATTTCTCAATAAGTTGATCGGAACCAAAGATGTTGATTATATTATCGCCTGCGATACAGATTCGGTGTATTTGAATCTTGGTCCGTTGGTTAAGAAATATTATGGAGATGGGAAGCCCGAAGACATCGTTGATGCTTTGGATATGTTTGTGAAAGAAAAGATCGAACCATTCATTGAATCTTCATATGTCGAATTGCAGGAAGGGATGAATGCCAAATATCAATTGATGACAATGAAGCGGGAGAGTATTTGTCAGAACGGAATTTGGACAGGCAAGAAACGATACATTCTCAACACATGGGATAAAGAAGGTGTTCGCTATCATGAGCCTCAAATCAGTATTACTGGTTTGGAAAGTGTGAGGTCATCAACACCATCTGCTTGTCGAAAGAAAATTGAAGAAGTTGCTAAATTGATTATGACTACTGATGAGGAAACAGTTCAAGAATTCATCATCAAATTTCGAGAAGAATTTAGAACTCTGCCTCTTGAAGAAATTGCCTTTCCAAGAGGCATAAAAGGAATTGCAAAATATAGCGATAGTTCTTCTTTGTATAAGAAAGGAACTCCAATCCAAGTCAGATCGGCTATCCTGTACAATCATTTTATTGAAGAAAACAAACTAATCCAATTGACCCCTATGTTCGATGGCGATAAAATCAAATATTGCTATCTCACACTACCAAATCCTGTTAAGGATAATGTCATGGCATTTCATAACGTGATGCCAACAGTAATGAACTTAGAAAAATACGTGGATAGAGACATTATGTTTGAGAAGTCTTTTCTTGAGCCAATCAATCGCATTCTTGATGTTATCGGATGGTCGAGTGAAAAGAATACCAGTCTTGAAGATTTTTTTGCGAGGTAAGATGAAGAGTTTTCTAAATGAGTTTGTAGAATCGTTTAAGGATGAAGATACATCAATGATGGTTGATGGTCTTGGTTCAGCAGAATTTACAGGGCACATCGACACTGGATGTTATGCCTTGAATGTTCTTACTTCTGGTTTGGTCTATGGTGGAATTCCCAATAATTCCGCTACTGGTTTTGTCGGTGAGACGACGGTGGGTAAAACCTTCTTTGCAATTTCAGTGATGAAGTATTTTCTGGAAAACACACCGGGCGGCGTTTTTTATGCCGATACAGAATCTTCGGTTCGAAAGAGTATGCTTGAAGACCGGGGTATTGATGTCTCTCGTGTTATGCGAACGGAACCTGAAACAATCGAAGAGTTTCGTACCACGGCAAGAAAATTTCTGGATGCTTATAGTGAATTGCCTGATAAGCGCCGCAGAGAAGAACCAATGCTGATGATTCTGGATTCTCTTGGTGCCATGTCTTCAAAGAAAGAATTAGAAGACATTTCATCAGATGATGAAAAGAAAAACACTACCAGAGACATGACCAAGGCACCAATTATCAAGGCCATGTTTCGTGTTCTGCGTTTGAAAATGGCTAAAATGCAAATTCCGATGATTATTACAAACCATGTTTATGATGCCATGGATATGTATAAACCAAAACAGATCAGTGGTGGATCGGGAATGAAATATGCTGCGGACACCATTCTTACCTTGAGAGAGAAACAATTAGATCGAAATGAGAGGTACACTGGAAAGTTGATTGTCGTCAACACATTCAAGTCTCGTCTATCCAAGCAAAATCAAGAAGTGACATTGAAGCTTTCGTTTGATGATGGTCTTGATCGTTATTATGGTTTGCGTGAAATCTCAGAACGGGTCGGAATTATGAAGAAAGTTTCGACCAAATATGAACTTCCAGGCGGTGCTAAAGTTTACGGAAAAGAAATTGATGAAAATCCAGAACAAGTCTTTACAAAGGATGTTCTTGATGCAATCAATGAAGTGACTCCGAAATTTTACATGTACGGGAAACAAGATTGAGTGTTGCAAAAACAATCCTACAGAACCTTTTTTATGAAGAAAAATTCGCAAGGAAGGTTCTGCCTTATATAAAGAGTGAATATTTCAAGGAACAATCCGATCAGGTATTATTTGATATCTATTTCGATTATGTGATCAAATATAATGCCTTTCCTTCCATTAAGGCTTTGGCAGTCGAGTTGTCCGAGAAGAATATCGATCAGGAAATATTTGATGAATGTAAAGAATTCCTGATCGATTCTTCGGAACCTCCTAATGACAAATTTGAATGGCTAATCGATATCTCGGAAGAGTTTTGTCAAGATCGAGCAATTGAACTCGCCCTGCAAAAATCGCTTGCGATCCTTGATGGCAAGGACAAGAAATTGTCTAAAAATCACATTCCAACATTACTTCAAGAAGCAATCAACGTGACTTTCAATACAAGAATAGGAACAGATTTTATTGAAGATGCAGAAGAAAGATTCGAACGCTACAATGAATCAGTATCTTACCTGCCATTTCATCTTGATCATCTGAATAAATTATTGCGTGGAGGATTGCGTCCCGGCACACTCTCTATTGTCATGGCTGGTACAGGTGTGGGAAAATCGATCTTCCTTTGTGACTGTGCTGCTAATCATCTTCTTAATGGAAAAAATGTTCTGTATATCACTTTGGAATTATCCGAAGATATGATTTCAGAACGCATTGAAGCCAATTTGCTTGATATCAATATTGAGGAAGTAAAGAAAACTCACAAGAGCACATATCTGAGTGGTATTGATCGTATTAAGAGGAAAACTCCCGGCAAGTTGATTGTTCAAAATTATCCAACGGCAACCGCTGGTGCTCATCATTTCCGAGTTCTTCTGGAAGAATTGAGAGTTAAGAAGAATTTCATTCCTGATGTAATCTATATTGATTATCTCAATATCTGTATTTCATCACGATTCACCAATGGAAATCAGAACAGTTATAGTATCGTCAAATCAATAGCAGAGGAAATTCGTGGTTTGGCAGTTGAATATAATGTTCCAATTGTTTCTGCCACACAAACTACTCGTGGAGGATATAGCTCCAGTGAATTAAATTTGGATGATACAGCAGAATCATGGGGCCTTCCACAGACAGCAGATTTTTTCATTGCGTTGATTACAAACGAAGAAATGGAGAAATTAGGACAGGTGATAATTCGACATTTGAAGAATAGATGGAATGATACCAATTTCAGAAAAAATTGGTTGATTGGTTTAGATAAGAAAAAGATGAGATTTTACGATCTTGAAGCAAGTGCGCAAGATAGCTTGATCAAGGATGTTATTGATGACGATGGAGATTCATCAAAACCATTGGCTAAGTTGAAGGCTTCAAAAAAGAAGCCAAAACAAAACTTTGATAAATTCAATCGAGAAAAGACTTGATGAGATCAACCAAATAGGGTGCCATCAATACTTCATTGTGGCTGTAAGGAACTTCATAATAATAAACATTCTCATGATATAACTCTCGTTGACTCGCTACGGTCACAACACCATCATTTGAATTTCCGAATATTCCTCGTACAGTAATAATATTGAGCCAAGGCACTGGAACTGCCTTGGTTCTTGTTATTTTGATATGATTTTCATATCTCCCGACATTCTTAAAAAATTGGTTATCTAACCATACATAGGAACCTAATTGTGCCATTGTGGAGCCTCCCCATGGCGTTGCAATACTAATTCCCTTTCTGATGTTGGGATATTTTTGTGCCAGATGATAGGCCACGATTCCACCAAAGGAATGTCCAACGACGACATATGTGTCTTGATCATTCAATGATGATTCCACATCAGACATGATTTTTTTGAAATTATCGAGAATAGAATAGGTGGGCTTTACACAGTTTGGGAAGTGACGAGATACAGATTCCCATGAAAGTTCGGTAGCGCCTGCACCATGAACAAGTAGAATTTTTTCCAACTTAAATACCTCATCATCCTCTTTATTTATCGGAGAAATAATGACTCATTTGGCGTTTCAAGAACTTTGTTATTTTCGCGACACTCTAGTTTGTGATGTGGGGCCATGGTTGTGGTTGAAGGAAGATACAGGGGCATGGAATGGTCCCCATCAAGAATTTCCGGGCCTAAAAGAAAAGATCGCGAAAAAAACTTGGAATAAAAGAGTCATTGTGCAGGCCGGAGGAAATTTAGGACTCTATCCACGACTTTGGTCTGATGTATTTCAGACAGTTTATACATTTGAACCCGATCCAAAGAATTTCTTTTGTCTCAATCATAATTGTCAGAAGGCAAATATAATCAAATTCAATGCTGCTTTGGGCGAAAAGGCAGGAACGATTTGGTTGAATGGTTTGAACAACACAACAAATGTTGGAATGCATAAGGTGGATTATAAGAAGCAAGACAATGCCTCTCTACAAGTTCAAGTGATGACCGTTGATAGTTTGAATCTGGAACATTGTGATGCAATTCAATTGGATGTTGAAGATTTCGAACCTTCGGTGTTGGCTGGAGCTATCGAAACTATCAAAAGGTGCAAACCAATCATTTCAGTTGAACGAGGTCGTAGATTTGAAGAATCTAAAACCATATTGGAAACTCTAGGATATGTGGAATACGATACGAATGTCGCAGACACATTGTTTTATATTCCTAAATAATCAATGGAAAATTTAGATGAAGATCGCTCGATTGCCAAAATCGATTATTTAATTTTGCATGGTTTGGGCAAGGACGAGGGAAAGATAACATATTATCGTCAAGTTATGTCTGATCCCAAGAAAGCAAATCAAAATGCTTTCTTGAGAGAATATGTATCCGATGTTCTTGATGAACTGTTAGATATCGTTTTTTCGGATTCGATTATTTACAATCGCCTCCGTTTGGTTTTGGAAAAAGAACATAACGATAAAAAGCGAAAGGTTTCGGAATCGGAACTTTTGACCAAAATTAAAAAGGTGCTGAGAGATGTCAGAAAAACTTGATGTAATTCATAGAACTTTAAGAGGGGGGCATGGAAATTTTGAAAACACTCCTGAAAAAAATTTGGGAAATGATGCCAGCATTAATGAGTTGGTTAGTGCAACAAGTCAAAAAATTGATCAACAAAAACAACAACTGAAAAAACAAAAAGATCAGGCACAACTTGCTTTTGAAAAGAAAAAGGCCGCAAAAGAACTTGCAGTGATGAAAACCAAACAGCAGGATCAATTGAATAGAATCAAAGAAAGCGATCTTGAGGAAGATGTTTTTGGAGATAAATTTGGTCGTGCTGGTTATTGGCTAAAGCAACACGCCAATCGCTTTCAAATGTATGTCAAGCAAGGTGACATGAAGAAAGCTGAGTTTCATCGTCAGAAAATGGCGGAATATAAAAGAGCGGCCTATGGTGCTCTCAACAATCCAGCCAAACAACTAAAAATAACCTAAATACAAAGAGAAACCGGGAAGGAACTTTCAATGCCACTCTGGAAAAATACAAACGAAGCGAATAGTGCTCCCAAATACAAGGTGGTCGAGTCGCAAGCAAATGCTACTGTTTCGGTTGGAACAGGACCATTGTTTAACAATACGACTGTTGATGCCATTCGCGAAGGCCAAGCAATTGGTTTATTTGGCGCGAATGTTGCTGAAACAAGCGCTAATAAGAAGATTCCACATCCGGGCTGGCATCTTGTTCGACAAGGAACTGGTTCTGTTGATTCGGTGATCGTTGCCAATGGTGGAACTGGTTATGGTAATCTCGCAACAGGTAGTATTTCTGGTGGAACTGATGCGGCGACATTGGTCGTGACCACAAATGGTTCTGGCGCAATTACCTCAGTTACTTTCACAGAACGTGGTGGTGGGTTTACAAATGCAAGCACCGTCACCTATCCAGCAAATGCTGTTGCTACCTTTACAATTGGTGGCGGTGCTGGATATGCCAATGGCGAAACTGTATTGGTTTCCAATGGTGTTGTGAATGCGCATGGTACTGTCGTTACTGATGCGAATGGTAAAATTACTTCCATTGCTCTGGAATCAGCCGGTCGTGGTTTCTCTACGGCAAACGATGCCACTGTCACGATTACTACCGCAAACGGAACTAACGGTAATGTTTCTGTTGCAACAATCTCTGGTGGGTCTGGCGCAAGCTTTACTGTGAAACTTGGCGGTCGTGCAGGTCGCGTTCATTATGAAACTCTTGTCGCCATGAATTCACTTACCGGAGCTTCTCCAGAAACTCTTCCGTAATAAAGGAAATGGGTAATGACTGCTAAACCACGAAAACTTTCAAATTCGGCGGTCATTACCTCATTGGACGGTACTGAAAAGATCGTCGGTATCGGTATTGTTAATAATTCAACAAACAACGTTCTTTTTACGGTTTCAACTCTCTTCTCGAATGCAAACACTCCTTTTGTTTCAAAAGGAAATAATGCAATCTCTACAGCAAATCTAATAATTCGATCTTCGTCCACACCTGCTAATTCGTCTTCTGAAGGAATTCAGGGACAGATTGTTTGGGATTCAAACAATCTTTATGTTTGTGTTGCTAATAATTCGTGGATAAGGATCGTCGGTTCAACATTCTAATGATCGATCCAGAAATTATTGATGATAAAAATTGGATATTGTATGCGGCCAGATATTACAATAATCCATCCTGTTACGATGTTAAAGAATTTTTGGAAGATATCAAACGATTAAAATATGTCAAGAAAGCATGTACTCGTTATGAAAGCACTGGTGAACTAAAAGAACACACACTTCGTTTGGTACTTAATCATATTGTTATATTGAATAATGTATTTGGTCCATTCGTTCTTTCTCGTTTGGTGTTTTTGAGATTGAGTAAACAACTTTATTTTGTCAAACCGTTCATGGTTTATCTTGATATTTGGCCTGATGAAGTAAGAAATATTGAAAAAAGAAATTTATTATATACCGACAAAATCACCATGGATAAAAACATAATCGAATTTTTGAGGAAGATATGAAGAAAATTTATGAAGATGGTGAAGGCGGTGTTCCAGCCAATAGTGTCGGTGGTGGTGGAATTGAAGGAATTGGCATCGGTCCTCAAGGCGAACCGGGTGTTCATAAAAGAAATAAGAAGAAAATTATTATGGATACACTACGAAGGGTTTACTTAGGAAACGAAAATGGCCGTAAAGAAAGAAGAAAACGATAGCGATGATCTTCGGCCCTTTTCTCGGGAAGAACGGCGCAAGATCAGGCGTTTACTTGAAAGCGAAGAAAGAATCAAATGGTTTTGGGGAACCATTCGTGTTTGGGCAACGTGGATTTCTGGAACGATCATGGCTACCTATGGTCTGTTTGAAGTGTTTCGCAATATATGGAGACAGTAATGGAACTTTCTTCAAAAAAGAATAGATTGTCATGCCATATAAAGGCAGCAATGTTTTCTTTCATTGTCGTGGCACCTGTATCATTTATTTTTTTTAGATGGACATTCGGTTGATTAGTTGATAATCGAATTTGTATGTATGTTGAAGAGCATTTCGTTACCCTCCTTTCCTCTCGTCTGAGGAACTTCAAGAAAAAAGGTCCACATCTCTATAATATGAGTTGTCCGTTCTGCGGCGACTCGAAGCGCCATACTCGAAAGGCGCGGGGATATATCTATGCCAAAGGATCAAATCTGAATTTCATCTGTCATCGTTGTGGCATTGGAATGTCGGCTTCCAATTTTATCAAAAAAATAGATGATGGTCTTTGGCAAGAAATGCGTTTGGCGCGCTATCGTGATAAACAGCAATTTACAGAACAACCAGAACCGATCTATAAACCCAAAAAGAAAAAACAATCAGTTGTCCAAAAAGGTCTGGTTCCCATTGAGGATTTGTCTGCGGATCATCCGGCGTTGTTATATGCACAAAAGCGGAATTTGCCATTGGAAGAATTGTTTTGGATTGAAAAGTTCCATACATGGGCCGCGAAATTGGAACCGGATCGGTTCAAAATACCGCCTCGGGATGAAGGGCGGCTAATGGTCCCTCTTAAAAGCCCATCAGGAGCCATTACGGGCTTTCAGGGTCGCTTAATTTCAGGGGAAGGGGTGAAATACCTCTCAGTCAAAATAAACGATCAGGAGCCGCTTATTTGGGGCCGGGACCGGCTCCGTAAAGGTCGTCAAATTTTTGTATTTGAAGGGCCGTTTGATGCCATGTTCATTCCCAATGCAATTGCATGTTGTGGGGGTGATATTACCATGGAACTTGTAAACATGAATCTTCCCAAAGATCAATTTGTTGTGGTGTATGACAATGAACCTCGTTCCAAACACACAATCAAAAAAATGCAAAAGGCTATCGATAAAAAATTCCCGATTTGTATCTGGCCTTCTACCATTCGTGAAAAAGACATCAATGAAATGATTAATTCTAGAATAGAGAGGGGGGAAGATATTGGAGAGGCGAGTTATAATGTTTGGTTCATAATCAAAAACAATATTTATTCTGGTTTGGCGGCAGAAATAGCACTCTACAGCTACAAAAAAATTTAAATTTTCTTCTTGCCATTAGTGGTGTTCTTGTTCTAAATAGAATACCAATCAAATTTTCCCCATATCTGTTTTATAGGAGCGCAAATCGTGTTGCCGCATAGTCTTCCCTCGTCTTTTGTTGTTCGTAAAATTCATAAAGGTATGGGGCAGGCAGTTGCAGAGCGAACCGTTCTAAGAAAAAAGGAAAATGGTGATTGGGAATCTTGGGAAGATGTGGCACATCGTGTTGCCATTGGTAATTCCCTGTTGGCTCCAAAGAAAGATCAACTCGGAGAATATGAATCCTTGGCGCGGCATATTGCACAGGGATCAATTCTTATGTCTGGTCGTCATCTTCAACATGGTGATGAAACACAACCAAATAGAAATCAAGAAGTTTTTACAAACTGTTCAACATCGGCATCGTCATTCACATTATTCTATTTGTTGTTGAATGGTAGTGGTGTTGGTCGCAGTTATGACGATGATATGATTCTTGTCGATTGGGACAATGCCCCAAGTCTGCGCGTTGTTATTTCCGAGAAACATCCTGATTTTGATTATTCTGCGCATGAAAGTGTCCGGGATGCACTTCACAAATATGGTCCTGATTCAAAAAATGTGATGTGGTTCAAGGTGCCGGATTCTCGCGAAGGATGGGCACAGGCACTTGAAGTTTGGGAAGTTGCAGCATTTGAAAAAATTCATAAAGACAAGATGTTGATTCTTGATTTCTCGGATGTGCGGCCACGGGGTGCTCCTATTGCCGGAATGCAGGGAAGACCTTCCTCTGGTCCGGTGCCGTTGATGAATGCTTTGATAAAGGCATCTTCCTTGAAGGGATCGGGCATTCCGCCATGGAAACAGGCGATGTATATTGATCATTATTTTGCTGAGTGCGTTCTTGTTGGTGGTGCTCGTCGTGCTGCTCGTATGTCTACTAAATTTTGGAAAGATGCTGATATTGTTGACTTCATTCGTGTAAAGCGACCTATTGAATTTCAAGACAAGACTGTTGATGAAATTATTGCCTATCGTAATGATAATTCGGTTTATGGTTTTCTTTGGTCATCAAATAATTCCGTGACTGTTGATGAGGAATTTTGGAAGCTTCTTGATATCAAGCGCAATGAAGAAAAATTCAATGATCCATTGGCCAAACATGCTCGTAAGGTTTGGAAAGAACTCATTGCGTGTAGCTATGGTGATGGCACTGGTGAACCGGGAATTATCAACGTTGATAAACTCGTTCGCAATGATGATGGATGGGAAGAATTAAATAATGCTTCTTATGTTGGAAGTAAAAAATATCAGATCAGAGAAGAGACTGAATTGTTCTTGAAGCGACTTTCCAAGAGAGCCAAACGCAAGAAATATAATATGATTGTTAATCCGTGCAGTGAAATATCACTTACGGTTCTTGGTGGGTTTTGTGTTGATGGTGATACTCGAATTTTGCATCGTGATGGTTATTCAAAAATTTCTGAGCTTGTTGGTAAAAAAATTGAAATCTTCAATGGAGAAGAGTGGTCTTCGGTTAGTCCGTTCAAAACTGGAATTAATCAGCAATTAATGACAATTGAATTTTCCGATGGTTCAAAGCTTAATTGCACTCCATATCACAAATTCTCCATTAAGAAGCATAGAACCAATGTTAATTGGCGTCAGTGTGAAGCTCGTGAATTAACAGTTGGTGATTTGTTGCCGAATTTCAGAGTTCCCAATGATATCATCGGTAGAGTAGAATCGGAAGCATATACCTATGGTGTATTTTTGGGTGATGGTTCGATTGAAAAGAGAACTGATTCTGATAATAATCGATATACAATTGCTTTGTATAAAGGAAAGCACGATCTACCTGTTTCTGGTACTAGGGGGGCTGAAAAAAAGAATTCTGCAATCGTGGTTACTGTTTCTCATTTGGATGTCGATAAGTTGGATTCTTTAAAGGAAGAACGTCTTCCTGATTGGGTATTTGGGTTAGATCGAGAATCCACCTTGAACTTCATTCGTGGTTGGTTGGATACGGATGGTTGTTATCATAAAGGAATTGGTGGTCTTAGTATTTCGATGTCTGAAGAAAATCGTGCTAGAGATTTACAATTGCTTTTGCGACGAGTTGGTATTTCTTTCGCATCAATTCGTAAAGTGGCTGATGTTGGAGATGTGAATAATTTTGGCGAAAGAAAAAATCCTTTGTGGTTAGTCTATATTCCTGCGAGCGAAGCATCTTTGATTAATGGTTTTCGAGTCAAGACGGATTATGAACTTGACTTAAACCATGTTGTGAAATATGCGAAGATTAAATCAATTGAATATATGGATGGTCTTCATGACACTTTCTGTTTTACAGAGCCTAAGAAAAATATGGGTGTCTTTGGAAATGTACTCACGTATCAGTGTGTTATCGCTGATGTGGTTCCATTTCATTGTGAAACACTTGAGGATGCAGAGAACGCTTTTAGAACAGCTACTCGTGCTCTCATTCGAGTCAATCAAATGGATTCTCTTTATAGTGTTGAGGTAAAGAGAACCAATCGTATTGGTGTTGGTATTACAGGTATTCATGAATTTGCATGGAAATTTTTTGGCGTTGGTTTTCGTGATCTTATCAATCCTGATTTTGATGCATGGGATGAGGCTTTACAGGACACAAACCAAAATGATCTACTGAATTTCCTTGTCAGTGATAGAACGGAAAACAATACAAAATTGCGTGCTGCGGCCTTTTGGACTGTCTTGAATAAATTTAATCATGCAGTTATGGAAGAGGCAGAAAATTATGCCAAGAAACTTGGCATGAATGTTCCACACACAATGACTACGATCAAACCAGCCGGAACGACTTCGAAATTGTTTGGTCTAACCGAAGGATGGCATCTTGCCAGTATGGAATTCTATTTGCGGTGGGTGCAGTTCCGCTCGGATGATCCATTGGTTGCGGTCTATAAAAACAATGGGTATCCTACCAAGGAACTCAAGACTTATGAGGGAACAACCATTATTGGCTTTCCTACTGCTCCGGTTATTTCGACACTTGGTCTTGAAGACAAGCTTGTAACGGCAGGACAAGCTACACCAGAAGAACAATATAAATGGTTGCAGTTGGGCGAACAATATTGGATTGGTGATAAGAAAGGAAATCAGATCAGTTATACTTTGAAGTATGATCCTAACAGAATCGATATCAAAAACTTTGCTGAGATGTTCAAGCGATATCAGAGAACGATTCGTTGTTGTTCGGTGATGCCACAGGCTGATATGGTTAGTTTCGAATATCAACCAGAGGAAGCAATTTCAAAAGCAAAATATGAAGAGATTGCGCGTAATGTTCGTGAAGAGATTGAAGAGGATATTGGATTAGAACATATTGATTGTAGTTCGGGAGCATGTCCGATCACATTCCGGGAAAATAAAGAGGAAGCGGAACCGGCTTGACAGTGATTCGAACCTTCGTTAGTGTGATTCTTATTTTGGGATCGTCTAATTGGTAGGACAACGCACTTTGACTGCGTGAATGTAGGTTCGAGTCCTGCTCCCAAAACCAATCGTGTTCTCGTGGCGGAATGGTTACGCAGCGGTCTGCAACACCGTATATACAGGTTCGATTCCTGTCGAGAACTCCATATAAAAAGGAAACCCAATGGAACAGCGCACATACACCATAAAATATGCTGGTGAAGAAAGACAATTTTCTGATATCGAATCAACTATTTCGAGTTTGGCTGGCGCTGTTCTTCATTGTATGACTAATGACAAATTATCTCCCAATGAAGATGTCATTGCAATAATGGATGATGATATTGACGATCATGCACCGAATACATTAACTTTAGTCATTAGTAATAATACGATTGTGATTGAAGGAATCAGCAAGGCCGAATGGAAAAAATATGGACCTCCCGAAGCTGTAGAACAAAATATTACATTGAATTAATGCGGGTGTAGCTCAGAGGCAGAGCATCTGACTTCCAATCAGAAGGTCGAGATTTCGAAATTCTTCGCCCGCTCCAACTTTTTATTTCTCCTATATAATCAATGAAATCCTCATTGGGGAGAAATATGAAAGTAATTAAGTGTAACGAGTGTCCTGCTCGGTTTGAAATTATATGCATTACTGACGACGAAATCCAATTCTGCCCGTGTTGTGGTTCTCCATTGGAGGATTATGATGATGAGGAAGATTTGGATTTCGAAGATGAGTGAATGGTTTTATAGGGGCAAGCCATTCAATCCAGATATGGCCGAAGATTATGTAGGTTTCGTTTATCGAATCGAAAACCTACTGACCGGCAAGAAATATATTGGAAAAAAACTATTCCAATTTTCTCGTTCCAAAAAAATCAAAAATAGTTCTCGTAAGCGCCGAACAAAAATTACTTCTGATTGGCTTACTTATTTCGGTTCGAACAAATATCTGATTGAAGATGTTGAAATACATGGACCGGAGAACTTTAGACGAGAAATTATTCGTTTGTGTACTACAAAATCCGAATGCAATTATTATGAAGCCAAAGAACAATTTGCTTGTGATGCCATTCTTCGGGATGATTATTACAATCAATGGATTTCATTGAAGGTGCATCGGTTCGCTCCATCGGATTGAAAATTTTTTCAAAAAAGGGACGATTTTTGTTGATTGGTGCGTCGTAATGCGTCTAAATAAAATGGTTGTTAATTACTAATGGAGATTAGTTAGAAATATGGCTCAATACAATTCAAAGTCTGAAAAGATGTTTGCTCTTCTTACCAAGACTCCGATGAGCATTGCACAAATCACTCATCGTTGTGGTTTTGCCGGAGAGAATAGCGTGACCTCTCTTCTGGCCAAGGCCCGCAAGCGTGGTGTTAATGTGGTGGTCAAGGGAACCACCAAGGATGGATTTAACAAGTACGCTATTATGTGATTTCATCACGTAAAAATTATTAAACCAAGAGGGCGGGAGAAATCTCGCCCTTTTTCTCGCCTTATTTCCGTTGTAAAAAATCCTTTCTCGTAACAAATTGGAAGGATTTGTAATGCGATATCTTGTCCTATTGGTTTTGTTTTCGCTTCCACTTATTTCCCAAGTCGAAGCAAAAGCAAAACACAAGAAACAACCTACCGCTCATGTTGAAAATTTCTTTGAATGGCCAAAACAACAAATCCAGAAAGCCGGTAAATTCATTCGTGGTAGGCTTGTCTGTGCAAGAAATGTCAATGCCGAACTTGCTCGGCGGGGCATTAAAGGAACCGGCTCTAGAATGGCGAAGTCATTCTTGAAGTGGGGCCGTGCTTCCCGACCAGTTCCCGGTGCGGTCGCAGTCTATTCTCGCGGCAAACGCGGCGGGCATGTTGCCATCGTTAGTCGTGTAGTTGGCAATAAGGTTTATGTGTTGAATCCATCATCACGAAAACAGAGATGGGTTGAAACGATTTATAATAAAAGAGCGATAGCCTATCGTGTTCCGCTTGACCATATGGCAGCTTTTTGATAAATAGAATTAATGCGGGTTAGAGAAGTAGTTATCTCGTCACGCTCATAACGTGAAGATCATGGGTGCAAATCCCATACCCGCTTCCAAGGGAGCCGGTAGACGCTGCTGGAAGGGGCTACTAGGTGGAGATGGAGGGACTTGCACCCTCGGGCCGTTGGATGGAAAGCCGCAGGCCAGTTGAAAACAAGAGCTAGGAACCTAAAAAGTTCCTAGCTCTTTTTCTGTGAGTATTTGAAACTTCATATTGTTCAATTCACAGAATCGTCGCGCCGCTTCCCATTTTGATATGTTTGTTACAAAGGTCTTGACCTCTCGTAAATAGGTCTTGTTTTTTTTATTGCCTCTTACTGGTGCCATGGTTTGTGCCAGAGGCTTGATCTCAATCATCCAAGTTTGAATTTCACCATTCTTGGTTTTGATTTTGATTAAAAAATCAGGAAAATATCTTCGCAATTTTCCTGTTGCCTTGTCATTATATGGCACGGCCATTTCTTCGCTTGCCCAAAAAATTACATTGGGATTTAGATCGCAGAATCTAAAGAATTTCAGTTCCCAACTCGATCTATAGACGATGTTGTTTGGATCACCAGCATATTTGGCTGGATTTTTCGGTTTGTAGAAACCCTGATGGTATTTGGTCATAAATATATTTAAGGCGCAACAAAAGGTTTTAGATGTCGATTCCACCAAATGTTATCACGGGACAATCGGTTTCTGATGAAGTCAACACACAGAAACCTACAGTTACTCATGGGGATTTGTCTCAGGGAGATGCAAATCCTGCCGATAAAATTGATCGACCGGCACGGCCAAGAATCAATGGACAGGCTCTCCAATTTCCAAGTGATAATATGAATTACTATATGTTTTTCAAAATTGGAAAATATCATAGAGTAAGTTGGACCGAAGTCGGCACATTGAACAATGAGGCTTCTTTTATTCTTCCTCTTCCGGCTACGATGATTGATAACCATCGTATTCAATATCAAGTGGAGAATCTGGGAATTGCTGGTGCTGGTGGAATGATGTTAGGTGCCGCATCGCAGATCAACGATAATAATATCAATGAAACTCTAAATCATCTTATGCAGCAAGCCAATGTCAATACAGAAAGTGTTATGACAACAGTGGGTGCTATTGCCGCAAAACAGGCTGGTGCTGCTGGTCATGGTGCTTTGGCTGGTGCTGGATATTCAGTGAATGATTTCATGACCGTTATGATGAAAGGCCCGACATATAAAGAAAGATCGTTTGTTTGGCGATTATCTCCTAATTCGGCCAGTGAATCCGAAAGATTGCGTACCATTATTCAAATAATCAATAATTCCATGGCACCAAGCTTGGCTGGTATCGGATCGATGTTTTTCAAATGGCCATCGATATGGGAGCCTGAATTTAAATATTTGGGAGAGGAATCCCGAGACTTGAGCTTACAGACATTTAGAATGAAAAAATCAGTTCTGGTTAATGCTTCGTTTAATTACACTCCCCAAGGCATTCCATCCTTTTTCGGAACGACTTCGGCTCCAGAATCCATTGAAGTTCGTCTAGATTTCATGGAATTGGAATATTGGTTGAAGGGACAATTTTAATGTCATCATATTTTGATAAATTTCCTCGAATTGTTTATAGCAACACAATTTGTATTGATATCTCTAGACGAGTGGTTGTTGCAAACAATGTGCAGAACAATCTCTATGCCTATCATCCATATGAATTGAAGAGCCATCATAGAGCCGACACTATCGCGAATCTTTATTATGATAATCCCTATTATTCATGGATGGTTTATCTCTCCAATAAAACTATCGATCCCTATTATTCATTTCCATTGATTGATGATGTTTTTATGAAATATATTATTAAAAAATATGGATCGATGGAGAATGCCAAACAAAAGATTTTGTTTTGGGAACTCAATTGGTCTGGTGACGCAGAAACAGATATCAGTGTGGAGTTTTATCGCGATACTCTTCCAGAACCATTAAAGAAATATTATGAAGCAATTTATGGGGAAGGAACTCGCATCATCAAATATCGTAGGCGGCGAGAAGATTGGACAATTAATACTAATCGAATTGTTACTTTCTTTGTGGAAAATTCTACAAATGATTTTGAAATTGATGAAACGGTTTCGTTGAAGACTTCTTCTAATACTATTCAATCAAATTCTGTAATCGTATTTTCAAATTCTAGTCAAGTAACAGTGCAGCATGTTTTTGGCAACACCACGATAGGAAATAATCATTTGGAATTTCTCTATGGCAATTCGTCCAATGCTACAGCCAATGTTACATCAATGTATATTGTGGCAAACAATGTTTCGATTGCTGAACAGGTTTATTGGTCTCCAGTTTATGCATGGGATTATGAAGAGTCTTTGAATGAACAGAAGAAATTTATCAAACTAATCGATTCGAAATATACTTTGGATGTTGAAAATAGTCTGGAGAAAAAATTGAATGAGTAGAGAATATAAATTTCAATTGCCATATAATATTCCATGTATGTTTATTGGAATGGCGGTTTCCAGCTTACAAGACAAAGGTCTATGGGAAGACCTTCCTGTAAACCTGAAAAGAAAAATAAAACAGGCCCAACAAGGATGGGATGATATTCAGCTTACTAGAGAAGATTTGGATTCTATTTCTGATGAATTGTGGGAAAAGATCGCGATTGAATTGGAGTTGGGTTAAATGTTGTCCTTCAAGGATTTCATCATCGAAGCAAAACGACAACCAAGAAAGAAATCATCGTTAAAAACTACGATGAAGCAAACCTATAAACAGAAAATCGCCAAGTCAAATGAGAAAAATTTTGGTATTTTTGGTAAGATTATCAACCATATGATTGGTCTTAATAAAAGATGAGTTTTTCTCCCGGCGACGTAATCCTTCAAGATTTTACAATGTCTGGTGCGGCTGGTTCTGTTGATATCAGAGCCAGAGTGATGAATTTCTCTATCTATGAAAACATCAAAACTCCATACATTTCTATTGTTGCCAAGATCAAAGACAACACGGATATGTTGAACCAGAATCTTGGTCTTGATGGTACAAACAACCTGACCATTTCATTTTCACAACCGGGACAAAAGCCATATAAGGGCACTTTTCGTATCATGGAAGTGGAGAAGGGCCGCACATTACAAAATCAAAGAACTGCCGAATATACAATAACTGGTTATTCGCCACATATGACGAATCAGCCAAAAGTACAGAAAGCATACAAAGAAGTTCCTGCGACACAGGTTGCAAATGATCTTATCGAAAATATTCTTAAACCTGCAAAGAAACTCATTATCAATGCACCATCCAAAGGATTAGTTGGTAACAAAGACATGCCATATAATGTAAATGGCGTGAATATTCATAAGGCTATTCGATCAGTTTTGTCTCGGGCAGCATCAATCAAAGATGTTTCATCGGCATATGTCTTTTTTGAAAATCAAACCAACATGGTGATTGATACATTGGAAAATTTGATGAAACAGGCCATGGCAGGTAATGGACCCACTTTCTATCAAAGACCAATGGGTTTGGATTTTTTGAATGATGTGGCCATTCAACCATTTATCATTCTTGCGATGCGCGAAGAATCTCGTGCCTCGGCTACTGATAATATTCTCAATGAGAAACAAGCAACAAATATCTTTGATCTCTTTTCTAATCAGTTCCAAAAAGGACAAACCAAGGATGCCGCAACCTATTTGAACATTCCATATAACATGCTTAGACCACCGACATTCATTGCAAATTTTTTAAATCAACGTAAAAAAATAGCTGGACAATTTGATTCTCAATCAGCTACTATTCAGGTGTCTTTGAATACTGATCTAACTGTAGGTTCCGGTTTTGTGATAAACACGATTGCACCAGTAGGAATCATGGATACGGCGGTTCCTGATAGGATTTCGGGACCGATGCTCGCAACCGAAGTGCGACATACTGTGTTGCTTACCCAACAGCGTATGCAGGGTATGACCACTGTGCGCGGAACTAAAGGAAACCTAGGTTTAAATCAATGACTCTAGATGATGTAATGAAAGATTGTAAGATAGAAGTCTATCCCAATAGACCATTGGGCGGGCAACATGTTGGCACAGACAATGGAGTCAAAGTGACTCATGAGCCAAGTGGAATTGTTGCGATTGTAAATAGTGGAAGATCGCAACATACAAATAGAACTATCGCCATGGATATGATTATGGCGGCAATCACACATCCAAAATTCAAATAAAATGGAGATTATATGTCTAAGATTGAAATAACAGTAAAGACCGAAGATGGTAAGGAATTTTCTGGCTTTCTTGATGAAAAGATTATTGTTCCAACTGAACCGGAACCTGATCCTATCCCCGAACCAGTTCTCAATTACTACTCAATTTTTCCAGAACTATTTCCTATATCAAATCCTGATGCAGATTCGAGCAAGGTCAACCTTGGAATTCGTTTTCGGCCTAAGTTCAATGGTAACATCACCGCCATTAAATTTTATAAGAGCAATCTTGATAAGGCTCCACATACCGTTGCTCTTTGGGATTTCAGCAATCAGATAATTCCAACTACTCCAATTGTGCAGGTAGTTTCCAAAGTGGAGAACGCCTCGGGATGGATTACTGTTCCTCTCCCTAATGCGATTCCTGTCACAACAGATAAGACTTATGTGGCATCCTTCTTGTCAAATGGTCGTTATTTTGGAACGAGCAATTTTAGTTTTGAAGGAAATAAGGCATTTGATTTGTCTGGTGACAATGGTCTTTATTCTTATGGAGATAATTTGAAATTTCCGATTGCATCATACAACAAAACAAATTATTGGGTTGATGTCGTGCTTGAAAGCTATGAAGAAACACAAACAACAACTCCTGTCTCAAATACCACTCCAATTCCTCTACCGATAATTGATTGGCCCAATGAAAAAAATACCGGAGCAACCGGAGTATTGAAGCCATATGAAGGAAATATGGTAATTTCAACTGACGGCGCTGTTGTGGAAAATCTCGATATTAAGGGGATGATATCCATTCGGGGCCGTGGGGTAATTCTACGCAATTGTAGAATCGTTTCTCCGAATTTCTATATCGTTGATTGTCGTGCACCTGATATCATCGTTGAGCACTGTACAATCGATGGGGTTGGTTTTGGTAATGAAGGTTCCATTGCAATCAATGGTTCTGGATCGTTTCTCTATAACAACATCTTCAATGTCGAAAATGCCTTTGGTGTGGGTAGCAATACGATCATCAAACACAATTATATTCATGATCTCAAGGCATCTGGTTCACCACACTATGATGGCATTCAAATGGATGGTGGACAGAGCAATGTCTGGATCGAACACAATACGATCATCAATGATCATGATCAAACCTCAGCGATCATGATCGACAATTGGGCCGGAGCAATTGATAATGTTGTGGTTACTGACAATCTTCTCGTGGGTGGTGGTTATACCATCTATGTTGATGGACAGTTCAATAACTACCCGATCACGAATGTTTCAATAACTAATAATCATATGGGAACAGGAGGTTTTGGTATTACGAATTTTAACAAAACTAACCCAATCTATACAGGAAATGTTAATGATGGTTGGGATTTGATTAGGTTCACGCCATGATCACCCACTGGATGCCTCTCCCCACCCCGCCCGACCCGGAGGCGTCGGAATAATAATAGGAGCATTGATAGATAAATGTGCGTAGTAAGTATGATTGGAGATTATTATAAAGACAATTTTGGCAATCGTAAGTGGTATGATACAGTAGTCAATTCTCCTGTAGTTCTGCCACAACCACAAATTTCTAAAGAGGAATTTGATTCTCTCAAGAAAGAAGTGATGGAAATGAAGGAATTGCTACGTAGGGCTAAAATTTACGATGAAAGAAATAATGAACCGGATTGTGAAATAGAAGACAAGATGGAAATTCTTCGTAAGATCGCGGCTCTGGTCGGAATTAATCTTGACGATGTATTAAGCAAAACAGCAAAGTAAGAATTGTTTCAAGAGGCTTCTTTTTTAGAAGCCTCTTGCATTTCATAATATAGTTTACGATAATGATGAACGAGACGACCAAGGCGATTTACATCCTCGGAAGATAAAAGAACCGTATCGTAGGCTGTTTCGTCTGTATGGAAGATGTATTTGATCGCGGTGCCAATGCGCTGATACCATTTCTTATAATTCGGCAGGCGGCTTTCCAGTATAAATTCAATTTGATCAAATTCATAAACACTGACTCGAAAGCAGTGATCGTAATCCCCACATTCGCAATCAAATCTTTCGACACGATCATTTTCGCTGTTGTTTGGCATATCATGCTGCCTTTTTGATTCGAGCTAGAATTTCATCAAGATGCACCGGATAATATTTAGTATGTTCCAGACAAACGCTGATATAGCGCCAATCCGGCACATTTCCATTCATCACCACGCGCTGATGTAGATGGCCATGAACGTTGAATTTGACCTTTCGAAGATAATCAGGATGCGCCGGAATGTGTGTGATTAAGAAATTATGTTCCTTGAAGATGCGCCAGATTTGAGCCTTCTGAAAATGTTTGAGAAGATTGGTTCCCTTGATGATATCATGATTACCAATGATGAGTCGCTTTTTTCCATGAAAACGAGGAAAGAAGGCTTCGAACTCGGGACCATAATCGAAGGTAATATCTCCTAGCCAATAGACCTTATCGCCCGGTTTGACGACTTCGTTATGACAAGAAAGAATCTTTTCGTTGTGCTCTTGTAAGGTTCTAAATTCACGAATGATCTTTCCATTATCATCCGTGAATTTAATGATGTTCTTATGGAATAGATGGGGATCAGACAGATACCAGATGTTGGCCATCGTTCACCTTATTAAGCATTTCGGTAAAGATACTTATATCAGTTTTCTTGACAGGACGAAAATGAGTGGCATTCCAAAAACCTTCGCCACTATATACGCTTTTCCAAGAAACATATATTTCATTGAATGAAAGACCTAGGGCATCATTATGCTTGGGAAATTTTTTGATATCTTTGATTGTCAAAATCTGATTTTTGAAAGGCAAACTTCCCTCAATTTTTAATAAGGAAATGGGAATCTTTGTCCAATCATCATTGATACAAACAACCTGTTGACCAATCTCAAACATGTAATATTTCCCCTTCTATGAAAAGAAGAGGGCCGAAGCCCTCCCCTAATAAGGTCAATTATTATGCGACCTTTCCATTGCCTGTCAATTGACTCATGATCTTGCCACCAATTTCGGTTGCGGCAAAGGCTTCCACGGCTGCACCCAATTGAGTACCGCCATTGGTTGTTGTGAACACATCCATCACGTTATTCAGGCCCGAAACCGCATTGCCTGAATTTGCAATGATCTTGATTTCGGCTTCCTTGAGTGCGGATGCCTGTTCCACGCCAACCTTCTCGTCCTTCTCCACAGTGCGGATTGTGACAAGATATTTCTGATAGCCATCGTTTGCGCCGATTTCTTTGGCCAGTTCGATCTGTGCAAATACCGGAGCCATTTGCATGGCCTTTTCAGCATCGGCCTTGGCGTTACCGACAACCTGAATGCCTTCGGCTTCGCGTTTGGTGGCTTCAAGAGTGCCTTCGGCAATAAGCACGGTCTGTTGCTTGGTGCCCTCGGCTTCCACGATACTGACTTGCTTCATCTGTTCGGCGTTGACGACCTCGACCTCTTTCTTGATCTCGGCGGCGCGAACATCATTGACACGCTGGATTTCCATGCTCTTTTCAGTGGTAATCCGTTTCTCGTCAGCAACATTCTGTGCGGCCTTTTCACGAGCAACAAAGGTTGCCTGTTCTTGCTCTGCTGTTCGAACGTTAACTAATTGCTTGGCTTCTTGATCACGCAACTGCACAGTTTGCTTGGCCTCGATCTCGGCGGTTTCGGCATTCTGCATATTACGTGCAATTTCCATTCGAGATTTTGATTCGACCTCGGATTTCTTCATTGCCATAATATCAGCAATGACCTTGGAACCATTCATATCTCGAATATCCATCAGTTCTATATTCTTGACAGGAACAACTCCCCATTCACGCAATTGAGCCTCGACTTCCTGAGTGAATTTCTGGCCGAATTCGGCACGACCCTCAAGAATGCCGGAGATTTCCGAAGATGCCAGAATTGAACGAATGGCACCTTGCAAAATTCCCTTTAACTGTTCTTGAAGAGCATCGAATGAATCAATTCGTTCCGCCGCTTCATTGGAATTGTTGATTCGAAAGAAGCCAATGATATCGATCATGAATGGCAAACGATCTTTATCGTAGGCTGCATAATCCGTGAGTTTGATATCGAACACTGAAACCGGCAAAACGATTGTCTTGATTCCGATTATCGGGAACCATGATGGCCATGCATAATAGGAATTGCCCGTTTCTTGGCCTTTACCATAGGATACTGTTTCCTTAGTTGATTGTACGATATGCACATCATTGGTCGAAACGACCGTTCGAAACAGGAGAGGAATAAAAAGCAGGGCCAGCAAACCAATTGCCAGCGGAATCAATAACAAATTCATCATATCCATTGTCTCCACAGGGAAGGCTGTAGGGAGCCTGTTTTTGGAGAGCTACCCTACTAGCCGGGGGATCGCGGAAACGAATGTAGCGTTAATTGTGGGAGCTTACAAGCCGATTTTGGGGGAGATTTCCGGTCTGATTCTTGGGCCGAACCACTAACCCGGCTTGTACCTGAGACGAATCCAGTTCATGCGGCCATTTTCGCAGAGCCTTGCCCAACGCTTCCGGCTGGTGTTTGGCTAAAACGGAACCTAGCTTTCGCAAGGTTCCATTGTTGTGTTTGAAAACAAGCCAACGACTGTTTTTCATCCCCGGAACCAACGTACCGAAGCGGATGGTAGCAGATGAATTCGCACGCCGGATTTCAACTTTTCGTCCCGCTCCACGATGCGAGCATCGTCATTGGCCATGATGGCAATTGCCTTGCCATGCTGAAGAGCAAAGCGGCGCATGGCTTCCTGCCATGTGCGGCATTTGTAATAGGGTGCCACCGAACGCCTATAAGGCACCGTTCCAAATGTGGCAACATTCATATTGATCGGGATCATTTCGGAGCCTCCCATGGTGTTGTGGTAGGAATCAAATCACGACCGGCAAAATGAATATTGGCGCGCAATTTTTCAATATCGGTGTTCGCTGAAACACTCGCGCCTTCCTCGTCAGTTCCGACAACCAGAACCTTCCCGGCAAATTTGATATCATCAACGCCATTGAAACCAACGAAACGCTCCGGCGACTTCAACAGTCCCTCATCATCAACATAGAGGCAATCACTGTCCGCAAGAACATCTCCTGAGAAAGCATAGGAAACATCAAAACAATCAACCGGCATGGTTTCGTGTGAAAGCAGCTTGTAATAATCCTTCAGATTCTTGCCTTCGATGGTTTCTTCGGTAATCGTGCAAGCGAACGGATCGATCAGAAAAACATTGATTGACATGATATATGTCCTCTCTTTATGTTCGGATTCGTCTTCCGGTAAGAATGTTGACCACGGTTACACCAGAGCCAAACGCCGCTCGCAATTCAGAAAATTCCTCGGCGGATGTAGGTTGTTTGGATTGGTTTTTTCGATAGGTCTTGAGAAACCGCCGCATGTCTTCGGCACGGGCGATATCAGTTTTGTGCAATATGACCGGCTTGCCAAGAAAAATTGCCAATTGCACAATATCCTCGGGCGGTACATTGTCACTGGTATTCCAACGAATGACGCCATCCATAAAATAGGCATCATTGTTTAATTTACTGACAATGCGCATGGCTTCGTTATGATAGATATGGGAGGGGTCTTGATAGGCTTTCACATAATCTGTCATGTAATCCCCTTTCAAAGCGGACAGTGATATTAGTTTAGTCCACCTTCCTTGTCAATATTTTTTCCCTGTTCGATCCCCTTGATAAAACGGCCCACATGTTCGCCAATGGTTTCGGGATGATAGGCCGACTGATACATCAGATAGCCGGTCACACCAATGATGAATAATGCCACCGAAAAGACAAAAGCGATCCACAGTTTGAAGAACAATGGAATGCTGAAATCAATTCCTTTTTCGTTTTTGTTCATATTGTGATCCATCAAATAATGAAATGATTGTGAAGCCAATTGCCGACTTGAACATTGCCTTAATGTTGATGAGGGCATTTTCGGCGCTTGAAATATTCTCAAATGGTCCGATGATGATGTAATCATGTTCACCAAAATCAACCTTGATCACTTGTTTCATGAATCAATCCTTTTGAAGAACAGACACTCGGGAAAGCGCGGTTTCCTTGATTTCATTGAATTCGCTGTGCTTCTTAACCGTGGCCTTGATCTTGAGAGATTCGCCCACATTGAATTCCTTGTCACCGGAAGCGAACCACGACAAAACGTTGCCCTCGATATCGCGGAATTTCACCAGTGTAACCGCACCATAATGCCCGGACATAAGTTTCATGAACGTGACATTGACATCAAGAACGACACGCTCTCCAACCTTGCCGATATGCTTTGAATTCTTGTCGGTTTCCTTTTTCTTGGCATATTCGACCTTGAGGTTCTGCGCCTTTTGATAAGCGGCCACGGCGGAGCAAACCAATCCGAGATGCTTTGTGGTGGTCAGATCAAGGCTGGTCAGGGCCACAAGATTCTGATCGTAATCAGAACGGATGTTATTGGCCAGTTCGGTCTTGATCCACTCCACAACCGCCGTGGCGCGCTCCTGATGCTTCGCTTCGTGAGCCAGTTCTTCAAATTCCCTGATTTCACGACGTTCTTCTGCGGAACGACCTGCGCGCCAGAAATGAGCACCAACACGACCAGAAGTCGGGCGATCATTTCCCACTTCAACCGAAAGGGCAGAGCGCGGAACCCAACCATATTTGGAAATATAGGCACTGGTCAGAGCCAAAATCCAATGGGTATCCTGATGATCACCGAAGAAATTACTGCGCAGGCCGATATCATCCTTTTCAGTGAACTCATCGAACAGATCAATCCGGCTGTAGGCCAGCGCGGCGCGTTCCGGGGTGTTGAAGCCCGTGAAATCCGCGAGACACTGACGACCAACCTGCTTTTGCTCGCCGGTTTCTTCGTTGATCACCACAAAGGTATCGCGGCGGGCGCGAATTCGATTGCAATGTTCACACACGCCGGGGCCAAGCGACCGGAACCGATCATGAATCTTGGTTGTGACGCCGGGAACCGAATGAACCAGAAAGGTTTTGGAATCGGACAGGGTTTCAATCTTGGCACCAAAAGTCCATCCACCGACTTGCGGAGCCGCACCAGAGACGATGATTTCAAAGGCAGGGATATTCACGGTCTTGTTATTGTCGGGATTGACAAAATCGATGGTGGTGTTGTTGATGACCTGATAGCCGATCTTGTCGCAACCAAGCTTGACGGCCTTCCGATTAAGCTTTTCCAGCTTCTTTTTGAAATCTGCGAAACGATATTCGGGAATCGTGTAGGTCTGAGCTTCGGTCATATCAAAACTCCCCTGAATTTCCAGCATAATACTGTAATTCAGGGGAATTGTCAAGGGGAACTAGCCGAAATAGTGAATTTAATCCAGACAGGAGGATAAATGAGTTTTGTTTAGAATCTCATTCCAATGAGCCTCGCCCTTTGTGAGAAAATTGTACAAAGCCTGAGTGGCTTCTGGAATCATTATTTTATTGTAATTATATTTGAATGGCGGATAAAAGAGATTGTATAGAGAGGCACTCGAACCATCTAAATCAAAACTGAAATTTTTGCCTTGCATATTCATCAGCATCTCGGCGGTTCCGCCAATGCAACAAACAGTTCCACAATCTGTTTTATAATTCCAATTTGACATGTTGAATATAATATCATTGGAATTACTGTTATCTGCATCAATCATATGTCGGAATTTTTTATTTGTGGTCATAAAGACATAGGCACGAATCAATGCCTCACGTTCTTGTTCCGTGATATGCAATTCAGAAGCAGACAAGAAGGGACAATCAGTTTCGATCATTGATGTATTCCTTTTCATACCAGAATTTTACTCGTGGCGGTTCTTCCCATAGAGCAAGAACAACCGGACAGTGATTGGAATATTTGCGCGCCGCTCGACGTAAGGTTGCGCCACTTGATCGGGCAGTGTCAATAATGAGCAACTGTCCGATCTCAGGAATCATTTGTCCGAACGGAATAAAGGCGGCTCCAAGAATATGTGAAGCATAGACCGAAGCAACTGCACCACTTCGACCCGGACCTGTCACAGCCTTAATGTCTTGATATCCACCGGAGGTAAGGACTCGATGAATTCGGGAGGCAAATTCGGATTCTGTAATGCATCTAGCCATTCGGGCTTTCCTTTGTGAAGAAAATTATAGATCGCCTTGTTGGCATGACATTGTACAGTGAAGGGCAATAGAAATCGTGCGATGCTTTTTGGAAAGAGCAATTCATACAATTCATCGCTACCGGAATTAAAGGATTTCTTTGATATCTTGTCTGAAATGCCTCCAATGCCATGAATCCATTTCTCCATACAAAAATTATCGATTTTGTGATGATGGAGAACAGAAACGATTCGAAGCAATGTATTGCGTTCGCTTTCCGATATATTGAGTTGCTTTGCTGATTTCATTTTTCTTCCTTGAAGGTGAAGATTTTTGAAAGGAATATGATTGCGAAAGGGAGCCAGAACACAATGATTGCAATGAACGTGAAAAGTCGGATCATTTTTATTGATTTGTATCCCTGTTCGCGCCAAAATTGCTCGTCTTCTTTCCACAAATCAGTGTCGCTGGCGGAAGGAATGGTGATTGCGCCGATCAGCAAATACAGCGCCAGAATAAATCTCCAATCAGTTATCCATTCGATCATGACAAAATTCCCGTAAATTTGAGGACCGGGGATATAACATAATTTTGCCGTACAGTCAAATCGCTGCCAAATCCCCAATAAATAACTCATGGCAGAAAAATCTCTAGGCAATCCTTCCAGTTTTGGTTTGGTCATCGGTGAAGTGGTCAATCGCAAGGATGATCCGACACAAACCGGACAGGTGAAGGTCAGATGGAATATCGGAACAATTAATCAAAGCGATCTCAAGGAAGAGGATTTGCCATGGTCCCGCACGCTTGTTGGTAGCCAATCAGCTTCCTTGAACGGCATTGGTGGGCCTCATACTGGATATATTGAGGGCACCAAAGTAATTGGTATTTCCCTTTCTGGTGACGGCCAAGATTTAATTGTGATCGGTTCTCTTCCTTCGGCAGGACAATCAGAAGTCGATGGTCAACCAAAATTCGATTCCGATATCCCTCGCCCCGCCAAAAAACAGGAAAACAACGGCAAGCAGCAACCAAAATTCGGGGATCAGAATGGAGTTGCACAAGAATACAAAGATCAGAGTGTAATTCAATGGGCTGGTGATAGCGGCGGTCCCGAAAAAAAACCAGCTAAGTATCAGGGACTTTCTGATTCATGCGGTTCTTATGGATCAAGTGAAGGCCCTGATGGCAGTTCTAATTGTACGGCGCTTGCATGAAATTAATTGATTATATTATTTCCAAAGCAAATCAGAGTGGAGCTATCCCCCCGGCTCCCAATGCAATTAAGCAACTCAAGGAATCGATAGAAGCAATTCCTTTTCAATTGTTGCAACCTTCCATGTCAGGAATCATGAACCTTAGCAATATTATGCAGGGTTTGAAAATTCTTGAACAACAAATGGGCGGATTGGAGAATATCGGGAATTTTCAGAACATTCTTCAGGAAGTCGTCAATGGCACGGCGACCTATCAGCAATTGCTTGATGCTATGGGTGATGCTGGTTTGTTTGCCGCAAGCCTTTTGACCTATGCAAATCAAATCGGCAGTGCTGCGGCTTCGGAAGGTATATCATCAAGTTCTGGTAGCGGAAGTTTCCCTACACCAGAACCGCCGCCGCCGATAACTCATCTCTACATGATGTTTCAAGACAATTGGGATTCTTCTCATTCATATACTGAGAATGATGTTGTAATCTATTCTGGCGCTTTATATCTGGCCAAAACTCCCAATAGCAATGTGGTCCCGACAAATACATCATACTGGATATTTCTTGCTGGCAATATGTCGGGAGGAAATAATTTATCAGAAATATCTAATACTGAAATAGCCCAACAAAATCTTCAAATTGGCAAATACAGAACTGTATTTAATACAGCAACTACAAGCAACAATATAGGAGTTTCTACAGCAGGATTAGGCGAATTGGAAATTCGCGGCAAGGATGATGGTTCGGCGGCGATTGGTGCAGCGATGATGGCTTTTCATCGGCCATATCAATACGCAGCATATTTTGGAATAGATATTGATAATAAATGGAAAGTTGGTGGATGGTCTGCGGGCAATAATGCCTATGAAATTTATCATAAAGGAAATGTTGGTTCTTATGGGCAAACGATATTAAGCTCGAATGATTCCTCTACCATTCGCGGTACATTAGACCTCGATAACCTAGCTGGATATCGAAATAAAATCATCAATGGTAATTTTGATATTTGGCAAAGAGCTACATCACAATCCATTTCTGGATATGGTTCGGCAGATCGTTGGGACTGTCAACATTCTGGTTCCACTAAAAATGTTACTAGAGGCGGTCATGAATTAGGGACAACATCAGTTCCGGGAAATCCAACATATTATATGGCCACTACTGTAACTTCTGTTGCTGGCGCAGCAAATTACGTTGCAAATGTTCAGAAAATTGAAAGTGTTCGAACGTTAGCAGGACGACAAGCTACTTTAACATTTTATGCAGTGGCTGATACCACAAGAAATATAGCAATCGAATTTATCCAATATTTCGGCACAGGTGGTTCGCCATCAGCAATCAATTATGGAATAGGTTCACAATTAGTTGGGTTAACTACTAGCTGGCAGAAAATTTCCATACTCGTCAATATCCCTTCCATTGCCGGAAAAACTCTAGGTTCAAATAATAATGATTATCTTAGTATCGCATTCTGGCTTGATGCTGGATCAGATTATAATGCAAGAGCCGCTAATTTAGGCCAACAATCAGGAACTTTTTATATTTCTAGAGTGTCATTGGTTGAAGGTGATGCCACGGGTGAATACGATCCATATGGAGAAAGAAGTATTCAGCAAGAAGATTTGTTATGTAAAAGATATTTTCAAGTCCATAATATCACAGCATTTGGATTAGTCACTGGTGAGTCTGGCGGTAATGCGGGACGATGGCCATTGTATTTTCCTCCTATGAGAACAACACCAACTGGTTCTCTACCCGATGGAAATTACCAAGCATATATTTCCAGCACTTGGCAAGATCGCGTTACTACATTGGGAATTGTAAGCAATAATTATATGCAACTCACTGTTGATATTGGTTCAAACTCTGCAATGATTCTAGGTCGTTCTAATGGTCGTCGTATCTATCTTTCATCGGAATTATAATGGCTGAATATAAACTAACCCAAAATAATAATGTCATTCTACGTGTTGCTGATAATGCATTCATTCCAAAAGATGAAAGCAATAAAGATTATCATGAATATCTTGAATGGATTTCGAATGGAGGAATTCCTGATCCGTTTGTAATTTCAAGAGAAGTGATGATTGAAAATGTTCTGAGTGAACGTGCCAGAAGACTTGCTTTAGGTTTTGATTATGACTTTGGCGATACCCGAGGAATCCATCGCATCGGAACAACCGAACAAGATATGAAGGGGTGGGATGAAGTAACTAAGGTCACGAATGCGATGATCGCACTCAATGACACAACTTCGACCATCAACATCGTGACCAATACTGGACCTACCTCAGTGACAGCCATGGAATGGCAACAGGTTTTGATTGCAGCGGGAATTTTTCGTCAACCAATTTGGGCCGCAAGTTTCGTATTACAGAGTATGGACCCCATCCCTCTCGATTATATGGAGGATATCTATTGGCCGTGAGTGAACTAAAAATAATTTGGAAAACCTATTCCAAACACATGAATAAATATCTCAGGGCTATTAAAGACAAGCGGGCCTTAACCGCTTCGATTCATAAAGAGATGGCAGAGCGAACTCTTGATGAATATTTCAGTGAAATTGAAAAGATGTTAGTAGAGGAAAATGGCACAGGATAAACGACATCCTAAAACAACATATCAAGGTGAATTTCCCTACAATCGTGTTCATATTACAGAGAGTGGACACGAAATTCATTTTGATGACACGCCCGGTAAGGAACGCATAAGGATTTCTCACAAAAGCGGCACCTATACTGAGGTTTCCCCTGATGGCAAGCAAGTCGATATGGTCGTTGGTTCTAAATTTGATTATGTCAAACAGGGCTATACACAAACCATTGATAAAAATTCCGATGTAAAAATTGGTGGAGCATCGCGAACCAATGTCACCGGAAGCGTTCATACCGAAATCAAAGGCGATTCATCCACAGCGGTCAATGGTTCGACAAGTTCATTAGTTGGTGGTGATGCTGTCTCGGCTGTCAAGGGAGATTCGGTTACAGGAATAACCGGCAAATCCATTTACAAGATTGGAGGCGGTATTGAAATCAAGGGCGATAAGAATGTTGTTTCCAAGATTGATGCCGGGGCCAAACTGGAATTTGGTAATGATCTCGATATCTCTTCCAAGAAACGAATAACCTTTACCAGCGATGTTGAAATCGTCCTACAAGTCGGTTCGAATAAAATCGTCATTGCCCCTGATCATATTTCAGTAATTACCAAGAGCGGAAAAATGTATTTGTTTTCCGAAAACGATCCGATCAATATCAAGTCACCTGTCAATAAGGTCGATCCGCCTTGGGTTTTGGGTGCAGAAAAACCACCAGAGGCATAAAGAATGGCCAGAAAAGATTTTCGTACCGCGAATTCAATACAACAGGTTTACTTTAGTGATTTTACCAATAACATGGACAAGAATCCTGTAACCGGGTATCTGGCCAGAACAACCAATGAAGAAACCGCCAAGCAAATGTTGCGCAATCTCATCCTGACGATACAGGGCGAACGATTCTTTCAGCCATTCAATGGCTCCAGAGTCTATGATTTGTTGTTTGAACCGGCAGACAATTACACAATGGATTCCATTCGTTCTTCAATCGAAGAGTCGATCAATAACGAATTGCCCTTCATCAAACTAACAGGAATTGAAATCAAGGATCGCAGCGATATCAATTCCTATTCGATTACGATTGGTTTCACCATTATCGGAATTGATCATCCAATTTCCATGCTTGTCGTCTTAAAGCGGATTCGATAAACCAGATAAATAACCCATGGCAGCAAATTCTTCCCTTTCACTCGTAGACCTTGATTTTGACAGACTTCGCGATTCGCTGGTTGCTTTCATGCGCAACCAGAACGAATTCAAGAGCTATGATTTTTCATCATCAAACCTTCGCGTTTTGATTGATCTGTTATCCTATAATTCACATATCAATGCCTTCTATACCAACATGATGTTGTCCGAAGCCTTTTTGGATTCGGCACAGATGAAAAGTTCGGTAATCTCTCATGCCAAGGCGCTGAATTATACCCCTCGTTCCTATCGTTCGGCAGAGGCGAATGTTTCGATTACATTTACTGGTTCGGCTCCTTCCTATTTGTTGCAGAAAGGCCAATCCTTTACCAGTACGATCAAGAGCAATACCTATATCTTCACGGTTCCTGATAACATTCTTCTTACTTCAGCCAATGGATTCTTCTCGGCCAATGTGAGTTTGTTTGAAGGCAGTTATGTCTATGACAACTATGTCATGAATCATTCCGATGTCACTCAAAGATTTCTAATTTCAAATCGCAATTGTGACATTTCATCATTATCGGTTGTGGTCTATGAAAACAACAATATCATCGGTACATCTTTTGCCTATGCCTCGACATTGCTTGGACTCAATGAGGCTTCCAAGGTTTTCTTTGTACAACAGGCTGAGAATGAACAATATGAAGTAATTTTCGGGGATGGAGTTATTGGTTATAAACCCGCTTCCGGTTCGACCATTGCCTTGAATTATCGCATCTCATCTGGTTCTGATGGTAATGGGGCAAAAATTTTCACGATCAATTTCAATCCCGGCCCAACACAGGATGCCGCACAAATCAATGTGCAAACTATTTCGGTTTCGGCAGGCGGGGCCAATTCCGAAGATGTCGAAAGCATTCGTTATTTCGCGCCTCGTCATTTTCAAATTCAGGAACGCGCTACCGGATCAAGCGATTATGAAATAATGCTCCGAACACAATTCCCTGAAATTCGCGCTGTTTCCGTGTTTGGTGGCGAAGAATTATCACCGCCGCGCTATGGTTATGTGGCAATCTGTGTTGATATTACCGATGTTGATAAAATTCCTGATTCTAAAATTCAGGCTTATAAGCAATTCCTGCAAGACAAGAATTCATTGACCACGCATACAATTTTCATCGAACCACTTTATACCTATCTGTCGGTTCGCTCTAATGTCAGTTATAATATCAATAAGAGCACTCTTACTCCCGACAATATGAAAACCTTAGTGGTGGATGGTATTCAGAACTATGCCGCAACTAACCTTGGAGATTTTGAAGATCGTTTTCGTTATTCGAAATTCTGTGCAGATATCGATGCTATCGATCCCTCGATTGTTTCCAACGAAACCGAAATTCTCATTTACAAAAAAATATCTCCACAAACAGGAACCGTGCAGAACATCGATATTGATTTTGCTGCGGCCTTGAAACCGGGAACGATCATCTCAAACAACAAGACTTCGGTTTCGCAACATTCATTCTATTCTTCGGATTTCTATTCCAATGGATATCTGTCGCGCCTTGAAGATGATGGCAAGGGCAATGTCTATATTGTTACGACCTCAAATGGTCAAGAAACATTCGTCAATAAAATTGGCACTATTGATTATTCATCGGGGAAAATAAAACTGATCAATTTCAATCCAACTAATTATGATGGCAACCATATTAAATTCTATGCCCGGTTGCTTGAAAAGGATTTTCTGGCCGATAAGGCAACTATCCTTGGAATCGAATCAAGTGAAATACTCGTAACAATTGAAGTTGTCAGAGAATAATGGACCCGATAATCCAAAAATATCTTTCGATATTCATCAAGGAACAGTTTCCCCGCCATTATGAAGAATATGGTCCGATCTTCATTCGATTCGTTGAAGCCTATTATGAATGGCTGGAAACTCAGGGACCACTCAAGGATTCCAGAAATCTCGATCAATACATGGATATTGATACGACGATTGATGATTTCATTATCTATTTCAAAAACAAATACCTCCAGAACATTCAGCTTCCGACCACTTCCAATATCAAATTCTTGGTCAAGAACTCCTTGGATGTTTATCGTTCCAGAGGAACCATTCGATCCATCGATTTGATGTTTCGTTTGATCTTTGGAACGGGGGCTACGGTCTATTATCCATGGAATGATGTGTTTCGTCTGTCATCTGGTGAATGGATCGTCCCGCAATATATCGAAGTCTCATCTAATGAAAACCTTCGTCGTTTTGTGGGTAAGGAAATTGAGGGCTATAGTTCCGGGGCCACTGCATTCGTAGAGAGTTGGGTGCAGAAGAAACGCACCAGCAAACTTGTTGATGTTCTGTATATTTCATCATTGGTCGGGGATTTTCAAACCAATGAATATATCAATTTGCGCAATGAGCCTTTGCCGATTGGGGAATGTCCCGCAATTATCGGTTCGCTCTCAGGAATAATCATTGATAGTTCCGAAGCAGATCAAAAAATCGGGCAGGAATTATTGATTGAAGGCACCAATGGATGGGATGCCATCGCCACGGTTGCCGATGTTTCCAGAGTCGCCGGAAAAGCCAAACATGATTTTAAGAGCGGCGGATATGGCTATACCAATAATGCCATTCTGTTAATTTCCAATTCGGTTCTCACTCTCCAGAAAATGACCGTGGGAAACAATTCCAGTGATGGATTCTTTTCTCCATTTGAAACCATCAAACAAGAAACCGCAAATCTGGTTTTCCAAACCTCAGAAATTATTGTTGCCAATTCTCTGTTTGATCATACTGCTATCACACCGGCCAATGTTGAAGTTGATTCTGGTGTGACACTTGGTTTTGTTTTTGCTGTGACCAGACCCTCGACTATTGATAAAGTTTATTTCTGGAAAACCGCATCGGATATCACCACATCCCGCACTGTGGCATTATATGAATCATCTGGTTGGCCAGTTCTTTCTTCTATCACAACGAGTTCTGAACCAACTGGAAACGGTCAATGGATTGAAGTAAATCTTCCTTCGCCTATTGCATTAGATGCCTACCCTAAAGCTTATATTGTTGGCGTTGGTTATCCTAATGGCAATTATTCGGCTAATTCCTCACAATTCAATACAGAACTGCGCAATCCAGCCAATACAATCATTGGTGTAAATTCCAATGACACGAACATCAATGGTTCGCCTATCGGTAATGGTCGTTTTTCTTATTCTAATAACGGTATAGGCGAAATCTTTCCAAACCAAACATTTGGTGACACAAATTATTGGATTGATGTTTCTATTACTCCATCGTCATCGGGCACTGGTGGAATTTTTTATGAGAATGATTCTGTTTTCAGTTACAATGCTAATGATGAAATAATTGGACAGGCCATTGTTCTGAATAATCAGCAAATTGGTTCTAATGGTGAAATGCAAGTATCGGTGTTGGAAGGCACCTTTGCCAATGGTGAAACCATTTATGTTTCAGGCAATACATTCTCGGCCAATGTAATTTCATATTCTCCCACTGTTGTAACCGCGAATATCATCGGTGAATCTCTAACATTCTCGGCAGAAATTTCAGAAATTCAGGGCGAGTTTATTATTGGTGAAACGATCTATCAGGATAATGCTGAGGCAACACTAAAATACATTGCGGCATCTGGATCGCTCGGCACCATTTATGCCGAAAATAAAATCGGTGTCTGGAATCCCAATAAAACATTCTCGGGGCAGACCTCTCATGCCAATGCCAAATTTAACAATCTTGTACTCAATATCGGCATCATTGGCGCTTCCGGTTCATTTATCAATGATGATCGCGCTCCCTTGGTTGGACAAACCACAGGAACATTCGGTCTATTGCAGCGAATTTCAACCGGCTCAGGTTCAACCGTTACCATTCTCGATCCCTTGTACTATACCGAAAACATCGAAATTAATACTGATTACATTTATGATTATGCAAATACATTTCTGGCGGCGAATGGTTATGGGTTTCCGACTCTACCCACTGCAAATCTTAGCACAGTCATTCATGATGCCCTGACCTACAATGTATTTGAAATAGGTCGCATCTCAGGCATTCTATCCACCACAGGCGATAATTACAGCACGCCGCCTTTCGTTCGTATTCTTGAACCTCTGATCTATGGATCAAAAATTGCTTCGCGCAATCTTCTGAAACTGTCGAATACCTCGGCGGGATTTGTTGCAGGCGAAGTTGTTGATCAGAATGGAGCCAAGGGCTTGGTGTTGTCATCAAATTCATCACAGATGATTGTGGAACGCATTTCCTACAATAATGAATTTGTTGTTACTTCAAATTCCTTGTTTCATCTGATCGGTGAAGATTCTGGCACCAGCGCCAATGTTGATCATGTCTCGGATTATTTTGATTATGCTGCTGATCTTGGTGGCAAATTCATGGGCCTCAATGCGGTTATTGATTCATCTATTTCAGTTTCCAATGGTGTTGTGACCTCGGCCAAGATCAAAGTATCAGGATGGGGATTTGAAAATAATGAAAATATCATTATTCGTGATAGAGCCGGAAATTTGGTTGCTACTGGTCGCACGGTTTTAGGAAAACAAGGAATTGGTCCCGGCTTTTATCGCACCAGAACCGGATTTCTGTCTTCAACCTCTCGTTTGCAAGATTCTGATTACTATCAAGTTGCTTCCTATGAAGTAAGAGCTTCGGTGACATTTGATCGATATGCTGATATGCTTCGGCAATTATTGCATGTTGCAGGCACCAAACCCTTCGGTGCATTCTATTATAATTCACAATCCTTGGTATCCACCAATATTCTTCCGGCCTTCATCACGCCGCCGCCTATTTCTATACTTCCGCCAGATGAGCCTGATCCATCCAGTCCCCATGATCCATTATTGAGCGAATGGCCGAATCCACTCAATACAGGTGTACCCTTTGGAACTGTCCTGACTCCCTATGCTGGTAATTTCGTCACGACTTCCGATGGCCAGATCATTGAAAATCTCGATATCAGCGGCAGTGTGACCATTGCGCATAACAATTGCATCGTGCGCAAATGTAGAGTGGCCAGTGCCAGCGATTATCAAGTGATTGGTATTGCGGATGGAGTTTCAGGAACAATCATTGAAGATTGTAAAATTGATGGAACTGTTTCATCTTTTGAAGGAATGCATGGTATCGCTGGTGTAGGAATATTTCGTCGCAATGATATTTCTCGCGTAGAAAATTGCATCACCGTTTCGGGATCGGGTGATGTCACCACGATAATTCAAGACAATTACATGCATGATATGTTGGCGACTGGCCTGCCACACTATGATGGCATTCAAATGGATGGTCCTGCACAGAATGTTATCATTCGTCATAATAGAATTATCAATGATCATGATCAAACCTCAGCGATCATGATCGACAATTGGGCCGGAGCAATTGATAATATAATGGTGAGCAATAATTGGATTTCTGGTGGAACCTATACCATTTATGTTGATAATCAATTCGAGGGAGGAACGATTCAGAATGTAGTTGTGCGCAATAATCTGATCGATGTTGGTCTATATGGTTTCTTTCGTATTTCTGAACCTTCTACAATTGTCTATGGCAACTATTCATCGCTCAATGCATTCTATCCGGGCCAGACCTATGAAACATTTTTTTCTGATCTAGAATTGTTTCGGCCTCGTCCACTCACTTCCTATGTGGAAGAAACTAATCAAAATACTTCTTTTCGTTTGGTTGTGACTCCATTGCCTAAACCTGCCAAGGACAATTGGCCAAACTCATTAAATTGTGGAGATTTGGTTGGACGAAAACTCACAGTTTCCACCGGAACATTATCGACATCCAGTGCAGGCCAGATCATAGAAAATATGAAAATCACTGGCACACTCGATATCAAGCATGATGATGTGATTGTGCGCAATTGTCACTTTATTAGCAGCAATAATGCTATTCGAGCAAATTATGGCGCGGCTAATGTCATAATCGTTAATTGTTTGATCGAAGCAGGCAACACAGGAATTATCGGGGGTGATTTCACACTCCGCGATTCCTACATTTTAAATTGCGTGGATTGTATTAATCTTACTTCGAATAATGTCGTGATCGATCACAACTATTTGTTATTGGATGGTCCTGATGATGGATCGATCTATGATGGTATTCAAACAAATGGCAATTCATCGAATGTGCAGATTATTAATAATGTCATTGAAAATAAAATTGGTCAGACTTCATGTATTATGATTGATAATTCATTGGGCGGAATGTCAAATATTCTTGTGGCCAATAATAAATTGTCTGGTGGACTCTATACCCTGTATCTTCATGACGATGCAGGACATGATCAAATCACAAATGTAACTATTCGTGATAATATTTTTGGAGAGATTGCACCACAAATTGATTACATAAATTTCCGTTCGGATTTTGGTAATAATCCAACTATGTTTGGTAATATCGATGCTGATACAGGCGACTATCTCGTTGGTCATGAGGTTATTCCGGCACAAACTCTTTTCGATGCAAATAATCAAATTCATATTGTGGTGCGTGGTGGTACTTCAAAGCCCTTTGAAATTTCTAACATGGCCATTGGTAAACAATTTGATGGAGCCAACACAACGTCCGTGCCTGTTCCTGTGACCTTCAATGGAAATAATTCAGTTGTGATTGATGTTAATGAATATATCTATTCCGATCCTATCACTCCTGATTTTTCAATCAGTGTTGGAGAAAAAATTATTGTTATTCTTGATGCTCCTGATGTTGTTAATGGACAGGCCACGACTGCCAACAATACAAACATCTCGACCTATACCAAGAGTGGCGAAGCTTCCTATAATCTTCAGAATGTTTCCGGGTATACCCTTCAGCCTAATAAAAACTTTGGTCTGATTGGTATTGCCATGAAAAAATCCTGATAAATATCTTCATGGCAAATACAAATTTAGTTCCTTCCGCATTCAAGACTCATCTGGCTTCCAAACTGGTTTCGTCCCTGACCGATCAGCCCAATACTGTCTATTACATGTTCATTGGCAATCATATGCCAAATGCCAACAATCCCGTTGCACCAGATGATATTATTTTTGAAATGGATGCATCCTATCGCAATATGATCGCAGGCAAGCGTGTTACTGTAAATGATGTTCGCCTGATGATTGAAAACAGACCCTATGAAGCCAATGTTTATATGGCAATGTGGGATGATCGCGACACTCTGTTATTCACCAAGAATTATTATACCGTGGTCAATGCTGGAAGCTATTCGCATGTCTGGAAAGTTCTGGATAACAACAATGACTCTCCCTCGACCATTCAACCAGATTTCTCTCAATTAGGAATTTCTGATACTTCCTATCGAACCTCGGATGGTTATTTGTGGAAGTATATGTTTTCAGTAGATTCCACTACGGTTGCAAAATTCGCCACAACCAGATTCTTTCCTATCGTCGCCAACACCACGGTAGAAACCAATGCCAAATTTGGTTCCTTGGAAGTGATCAAGGTTGATTATGCGGGCTCGGGCTATAAAAACTGGTATCTCGGCACATTTGCAGGTTCCGATATTCGTGTTGGTGGCAATACAATTCTGTATTCAATTTCTTCCGATCCTTTTGAGGATGGCTTGTTTACAGGCTGCAATATCTATATTTCCGGGGGCGTTGGCTCAGGACAATATCGCACCATTACCAATTCGTTTTCAAATGCCAATGGCAATTTCATCGTGATCGATAGCGATTTTACTATCGTTCCACGAAATTCCTCGACCTATCAAATCTATCCTTCGGTCAAGATATTCGGAACCGGCCAAAGCATCAATGCCGATGCGCGGGCCATTGTCAATGCCGTGGGCAACACAATCAGTCACATTGATATTCTTTCACAGGGTCTTGATTATGCCTATGCCGAAGCCAATGTGGTGGCCAATGCGGTTGTGGGCGCGGTTGAAGCCAATATTCGCCCGATTCTGTCGCCCTATCAGGGCCATGGCTCCGATCCGGCCACAGAACTCAATGCGACTCGTGTGGCCTTCTCAGTCATGTTTGCCAACAATGAAGCCAATACCATTCCGGCAGAAAACCAATTTCGTCAGATTGGTGTGATCAAAGACCCGCTATTCTCCAATGTGACTATAAATTTCTCTTCCTCGACAACTTCAAATTTCGGAATCAATGAACTTGTCTATAGCATGGAATCTCGTCATCTTGGTTCTGATATCACTACCAGTTTTTCATCCAATACCATTACTTCCTCGGATACAGATTTCACCAAGAGCCTGAAAGTAAATGATTGGATTTTTCTGTCTTCCACAACGGACATTTCACAGAAGATCATTGCACAGGTCTATGCCATCAATAGTGCTCATACCGCAACCCTGAAACGCGCCGTGCCATGGACTGCCTCAAACAATTCAATTGATTTTGCTGAATTGGTTCAGGGCGGCAGAGTGACGAAAATTAATTCTGCCAATTCCATTGTCATCGATAGAACTTCGGTGAATATCACCAATGGCGCTTCGCTTATTGGATTGCAGAGTGGAGCCTATGGAGTGATCTCGACCATTGAACGATCAGGTGTGGTCAAGAACTTTGATACTTTCGTCGGTCTATCACGAATAGAAATTGCCGATATCCTTGGCACCTTTCAAACCAATGAATTTGTCTATACAGGAAATTCCTTTTCCACGGCATCAGGAAAGGCCCTGTTGCATTCGATTCTAAATAACAATGTCATGTATACTTCGAATACCATAGGTTCCTTTGCAGTCTCGACACAAATCAAGGGAGAGCGCTCAGGAGCCACCGCCACAATTACCAAGGTATGCGGACCAGAAATTATCTTTAACTCGGGAAAAATTCTTTATCTGGAAAACATTGTCGGGGTTAATCGTACCAATGATGAGAGTCAACAGATAAACCTTATATTCGAATTGGGAAAGTAAATGCCTATTGAAACGCCCCTCAATGTATCTCCTTATTTTGATGATTATGATGAGTTAAAGGATTTTCTGCGCATTCTGTACAAGCCCGATCTTGCTGTTCAAGCGCGGGAAATGAACCAACTCCAGACCATTCTACAAAAGCAAATTGAAAGATTTGGTGATGCAGTCTTTTCTTCTGGTACTATTGTTGATGGATGCAATTTCTCATTCATCGAAACCTATCCCTATGTGAAAATACTCGATATCGATCAGATCGGAGAAATAACCGATCCGGCGCAATATGTCGGAATGTTTGTGCGCAATGCCAATAATCTTGTTGGTCATATTGTCAACTATGCCGATGGTTTTGAATCTACTGCACCAGATTTCAAGACTATTTTTGTGCGTTATATCAACTCCGGCGATGATTTCGAAACTCATGCCTTTGTTCCCGGCGATGTGCTCACAGTCACGGATGCTAATGTTTCAATCTTCCGAGTCAATATCAATAATGGCGGTGTTGGATTTGCCAACTCGGATATGGTGGTGTTTACTCCATCCATCGCGGTGAATGTATCATCTGGTAGTTTTGCGGTTTCTGATTATGTCACACAGCCTGGAACCAATGCGAATCTGCAAATCACTGCTATCGATTCAGTGTCGCGAGCCGATCTTGGTCAAATTGTTCTTACTCTGAAACCGCGCGATATCGATCTGGCCAATTCCAGTTCCAATTCTCAATCATGGATGGTTGTTGGTAATAACACTATTACTTCACAAAATTCAGCGGTCGGTTCGGTCGAACATGTCTTTGGACAAAGCGCGGCGGCTTCTATTGTTACAGATGGTTCGGGACGAGTCATTCGTGTCAATATGTCCACACAAGGCTCCGGTTATGATGTTTTGCCTACCGCTCGCATTCGTTCGGCCAATAACAGCGCTGGTTTGACTTCACTGTCTCTTACAGCACAGAACTATAAAACCAAATTGCTTGCGGCCAATACTGTTGATGCCGTGGGTAATGGTTATGCCTTTGCGGTGTCTAATGGGGTGATTTATCAAAAGGGCATGTTCCTTCGCGTTGAAGAGCAAAGTGTTATTGTCTCGAAATACTCTCAAACCCCTGATGGTGTCGCGGTTGGCTTTTATTCAGAAGAGTCAATCATCGATGCCAATATTGACTCGTCTCTGTTTGATAATGCAGGCGGGTTTGAAAATCGAAATGCTCCCGGCGCGGATCGCCTCAAGGTGGTGCCGAAACTTACCGTGGTGGAAGTAGCCCAAACCACTCCTGATTTCCTGAAAATCTGCATTTGGTCCGAAGGCAATCCCTATCAGCAAAATCCTACTTCGGTCTATTCCAATCTTGGTGACAAGATCGCACAGGGAATTTCTGAAACCTCGGGCAATTTCTCCATTGATAAATTCAAGGTAGTGTCGCGCTCTCCGGCCAATACTCAATTGGAGGGCAATACTTTCTCTGTCGTGGTTGATCCGGGCAAAGCCTATATCGATGGCTATCGTGTGGAAACAACCCGCAATTTCGTGATGAATATACCGAAGGCCACGGATTCATTTTTCACCAATAATTTCGTCACTTCACTCAATTATGGTAACTGGATTCGTATTGATGAGGTTGCAGGTTCCTTCCAATTCAATACTGGTGATATCATCAAGCTCTATGATGCACCAAAGAATTACTATTCCAATACCTCAAACTATTCCACAGGCAATCAAACCCCTGTCGGAAACCAGATTGGACAAGCACGCATTCGTTCCATGATGCCTGATGAAGGTCGTCCCGGAACCGGCAATGCCTCCTATAAACTCTATCTGTTTGATATTCGCATGAATGCCGGAAAGAATTTCGCGGATGTTCGTTCAGTCTATTATGATGGAGCCACCAAGGGCATTGCCGATATCGTCACACAACTCTCGCCCACCACAGGCCAGCCCATGGCCATTCTGGCCAATACTGAGTTTGATGCCTTGGTGTTTCGTTCTGGAGTGGAAACCCTCAAGAATGCAGCGAACACCACATACATTTATCGCACAATTGATTCTCAGGTAAACATTGCCAACACAGGCATTATAACCAAATCTGTTGCTTCCGATCCGTTCGCAGTTTTTGATTTGACTCCGGGAGTAACCCTGTCCAATGATGAATTGCGGGCGCTGTATATTGCTCCGGTCACTCAAAGTTTGTCTTATGCGGCCAATGCCTCGGGCACGGTTTCATGCAACACAACATCCTCGACCATCACAGGAACCGCGACCACTTTTGCGGCAGATTTCCGTGAAGGCGATTATGTTAATGTCTGGTCGAATTCTTCGGTTTCAGTTATTCGTCAGGTGCAAACTGTCGTCAATAATTCAGTTATGATTGTTGATGCCAATTCAACATTTACCGCTTCTGGCGCTGCGATCTATCGCACCTTTCCACGATATGTTCCGATTCCTTTTGGCTATCGTTCCGGCCTCTCCGGCAATACCTCAGCGAATGGTTCGGTGCTTACTCTTGATCTTGGTGGCGAGATTTCACAAACCGCTAATGTCATCGTGGCCTTCAATGTCGTGCAGCGCGAAGTTCCTGCTGGAACCAAGGCGGCGATCCGCAATAAATTTGTGAAAATTTCTACTGCTAACAATGCCGATGGCACTATTGGTCCTTGGTGTCTTGGTGTGCCTGATGCATTTCGTCTGCGCAAGGTCTATCAATCAACCTCATCGACTGTAAACACTGCCTCGCGGGATGTTACTTCCTATTTCTATATCGACTCAAATCAGAACAAGGATTATCTCGACCTTTCCTATTTGTATGTCAACCCTAACTCAGGTTTCGTTCCAACTACATCCGATTGGTTCCTTGTTGAATTTGATTATTTCAATTCAACCGGGCGCTATTTCAATTCGGTGTCATATCTGACCAGTAACCTTGCGGTCATTACCACAAATGATGCATTGCCATTGGCAAATCTGTCATCCGAAGTAAATTCCTTTGAGGTTCCCGAACTCTACACCGCCAAGGGAGAGTATTATGACATGCTCTCAGTATTGGATTTTCGTCCTGTTGCGGCCAATACTGTCGCGGTCGGTTCATCCTCGGGCACGGCTCCGGTCAATCCAGCCTATTCGCTGTCGTTTGGCAACACTGCTGATCCCGCCAATGATCTGAAATTCCCGGCTCCTGATTCATTCCTGCGGGCCAATCTGGAATATTTCGGTGCTCGCATCGATTCGGTTTTCGTTGCCAAGGATGGCAATATCTTTACTATCTCCGGTGTGGCGGCTCAAAGCAGAAATGCGGCCAAGGCTCCAAACCAGCCGAACGATACCATGAAACTCAATGATATCTTGGTGCCGCCCTATCCGAATATGCCGGTTCGTCCCTCGGCACAGATGAATGAAATTCTGGATCGTAAAATTGCCAATGAACGATTCAATGAAACTCGTCTGGCCGGTAAACAAATTATCAATCTTCTGCCTATGAATATGTTCGAACAAAATCAGCCTACGGCCTACACCATGTTCGACATTGGTAAACTGGAAAGAAGAATTGAGAATCTGGAATACTATGTGAGATTGTCTTCTCTCGAAACAGACATGATTAATAAGGTTATTCTTTCCGGGGATGGTGAAACCAACAGATTTAAATTCGGCATCTTTGTTGATTCATTCGAAACTCCCATCAGTCAGGACAATACCAATCCTGCCTATGCAGCATCTTTGGTGCAAGGTAAACTCACTCCCTCATATTATTCGTGGGATGTGAATTATGCGGCCTCGAATGAATTCAACCAGCCCTATGTTGATTATCCTCTAATTTCACAGGACAATGCGACCTATCCAAAACCACAACCGCCTGTGATCAACCCTCCGGTTACGCCACCTGTGATCATTCCACAGACCAAATATACCGGAACACTCACGGGCTATGGTGGATGGATATTCAATCAAGTCTTTACAAACATCAACAGCCCAACAGAATCTCCAGCAACCAAAATTATATTGGGACAGGATTTTTATGCCTATTATGGAGATGGTTCGCCTCGCACCATGCGGCTTCCTCAGCGATGGATTGCAACAGGTCTGAAACCAAATACCAAACATCGCTTTATCATTCAAGGTATTGATGATTCTGCGGGCACCTATGCAGGCCCATACATTATACTTGGTAATGGTCAACTTGGGACTCATTCCAACCTAATTAGTGATGCCAATGGCATTTTGAGATTTATGTATTGGACAGCAAATGAGTCAGTCATTCTTTCAATGAAACAAAACCCTAATCTTGTTCAAACCGGAACCGCCCTTTGGTATGATCGTGGGGGAGTTTTCTCAAATGGTGTTCGTAATTCTTGGGGCGGTGGATTTGGCGTGGTGAATCCAACTCCAGTTTCTACAGATTTCGGAAAGATGACATTCCAATTGGTTGCGGAAAATTCAACAGCACAAGCGACATTGCCAATTGTTTGGCAAGGTGTGGAGTAAGAAATGGCCTTCAAGGGCGCGCAAGTTTTCTATGTAAGCAAACAGACTGTTAACAATTCGGCAGAAGTCGGGGTGTCTGCGATCAACCTCTACTTCAAACAAAAACCAACCAAAACCAATAATCGTTCTGGTATCTTGGCTCCGGGTGTCAATCTTTTCGTAGTGGAAGCGGTCGGCACTGGTTTTCCTGATCTTGGACAAATTGAAACCGCTCTGATTGCTCGTGTCGAATGGGAAGATATTCAAGTTTCAAGTGATGCGACATTAGCAACCACATTTCGTTTCCCTCGTCCCATTTCGGTTAAGACCAATAAACAATACTCCTTTGTTGTTAAATTTGATGGCGAAGAAGATTTCGTTCTGCATTCCTCAGAGCTTGGACAATTGCTGTTCGGAACAGATAATCAAAACAGCACGATATCATCCGATCCCAATGTTGGCCAATACTACAACTACATTTCGCCCCAAAATCCACAATCAGTTTCCAATGAGAACGATCAATTCATCAATACTGGAACCGCCACGGGCGAAAACAATTATGCCAACACTGAATATCTGTCTCAATTCTGGAAACCCACTTCAACCTCAGTGCTGAAATTCGATGTTTTCGTAGCGCGTTATTCCTATAATGGTGATTTCGATCTTGGTTCACATTCCAACAACGTGATCAATTCGAACTCATATATAACAATCATCAATGGCAAGGCCACGGTTGATGTTCCACAATTCCGCTATGAATATTTCACCTATGATCGTGCTACTTCTCTGATCAAGGATATCGGAAGTGGTCAGGTTTATCAGGAAGGCCCGCTTTGGCCTAATGACAAGGCTCCGGCCACTATTTCAGGTTCCAGCAATTCGCTGTTTATCACGGCCATTTCCAATACAATCAATTGGTCTACATTACTCAACCCCAATGTGAACGATGAATATATCATTGTCATTTCCAATAATCATTATGGCGCGAATGCTCATGGTGTGGCTATTCGCAGAGTGATGGAAATTGTTTCGAATACCTCCATTCGTATTGATCGTCCCTTGCCATTCTCAAATACAGCGGCCAATTTTCGTCGTTCTCCTGTTGCCTACTGGAATCAATCATTCAAGAGCAGAGTGTTTGGAAGAGATTCCATTGTGGGCATTCTCAGAGATTCCAATGCCAATTCCTCAATGCGATTTGTTTCTGATAGTCTGAATGGAATTAGTATTCTCAATGGTGGCTCTGGTTATTCCAATTCAGATGTTATTACTTTCTCCGGCTATGAGAGTGTGACAAACAAAATCATTGGCAACTATCCGGCCATTGCCAATATTTCAGTTAATGCCAATGGCACCATCGATGGAATTTACTTTTCCAATACTGGTGCTGGTTTCGTCAACACTGCAAATATCACGATGGCAATAACCAATTCTTCATCATTGCCCTCGACTGGTGCCAATGCATCTTTCGGTTATAGCACAGGGAGTTTTTTCCGCACCGAAGCCAATACGACATCAGGGAGCCATTTCGCCAACTGTGATCTGATTAATCTTGAAGTGGCTGATATTATTCCGGCACTGGATATTAATAATCCAACAGGAACGGCCTATCGTTCAACTCATCGTCTGCCCTATTATGCCATTGCTGACAATTCAGTTGCCGATGGCTATGTCTATTACTGTGATGGCACCGGGGCATGGGATGAATATGAAATAAAAAACAATGAAATGCGCCGATCCTTCACCAATACTAAATCTCGCGTGTTGCCTTCGTGGTCGAACGAATTGACCATTCCTTATGCCAATGGTTCATCCTCGGGCGGGCTTGGCGGCAATACTTCCGGGCCGACTGTTCGCTTGACTTCGAATGCCTCGGTTATTCGTATGGTGGCCACATCAAATAATGATTTCGTTGCGGCTAAAATTGAAGGATTTGATAATAGAATTAAGTTCCTTCATTACATCATCAATAACGATTATACTGATGAGCATACCAATTATGGTGCGGCATGGGCTAAGGGCATCGAAGTCAAATTCAATTTGGCCAACAATTCATTTGCCGAAGACTTGATCGTGGATAGCACAGTCTATCGTCCACCGAATTCAAATGTGGTTGCCTTTGCTCGTTTGTATAATTCCAATGATCCCTATGCCTTTGATGATCGTGATTGGACAATGCTGCGCTTGGTTAGTGGCGGCAATACTTTCTCCAGTTCGGTCGATCTCAATGATACAATTGAAATGACATGGACTTTGCCACCATTTCCGAACACTGCGATTACCATGGCGGGAGTAGCCAACACCACTCTAGGTTCCGTGACGATCACTGGAACCGGAACCTCATGGCAAAGCAATGCCACGGCCAATCTGATCGCGGGCGACATGATCAAAATCTATTCGCCGCTGTTTCCAGACAACTATCAAATTGCCTTGGTCAATGCCGTGGCCTCGGATAGTTCCATGACGATCAATACTCCGGTTTCCAACAATAACATTGTCGGACCAATGACCATTGACAAGATTGGATATCCGCACCAGACATTCAAGAATGATCTCAATAGCGGCATTGCTCGTTATTATAATCTTGACGGAACCGAATTCGATACCTTTAATGTGATTCAGTTGAAATTCGTTCTGGTATCGTCCAACACCATCATGGTTCCCATGCTCGATGATATCAGGGCGACTGCTGTTAGTGCGTGAAGGGGTATACTTGAATGATAATAACCTTGTCGGACAATATGACAAGAATGGAAGACGAATATCATGACCAAGAAAACCAATGTTATTTTGAAATTTACGAACTATGGCGTAGATAAATCAATTGATCATTTACGAGTCAAACTGGATAGCAAAGATTTTCCTTATGTTGTTATTCGAAATGAGAAGATTCTGATCACTACTGCGGAGGATTTTGATTACTACAATCCAATTACCTACATGGAAGGTCGATTTGAAGTAGTTGAGAATCGCGAATATCTTCAAAAAATTCTTTCAAATCCAGAATTAACAGTTGATAAGATATCCTATAAAGATTGGACTAGAATATCCACAACTCGCAACATGTCTTGAGGAAGCCAGTAATCTCATTTATGCATCCGGCATCTGTATTGAAGATGCATGGCAAACTATACATGACCGTTTCGGAGATGTTGCAGAATACGGAAATTGTAGGTTCCTCGGAATTTTATGATATTTCCATCGATAACAATTCTCGGATCGTGGATATTGTTACCCCTGCCACAGCCTCATAATTAAACACTGGTGCGTTATTTGGAGAGGGGAGCTACAGGGGTAGCTCCCTTTTTTTAGGCGCTGTGTGAGGCTAATAAAAAGGGCCGGTTCCCTCATCCTATTGCCATGATGAAGTTGGGAACCGGCCCTAATGATCGCAAATGGGTGTAGCACTTGCGATCACTTCTCCCTCTTGGGCAGGAGAGATGATGTAATTTCACTCTAACGAGCCACGAGAAATTGTCAAGCGCCGAATTTCTTGAATCGGCATGGCGGATCATCCGGCCTATTGGGATAGAGCAGATATCCTCGCCGTTCAAAAAAGGCATCGAAACGAGGATTCAAAATGTTCTCAATGAAGATTGTTTGATATTTCGGATTGGTTGCAACCCATGTTTCAAACTCTTCAAGAATCTTGGTGAATTTGCCTTGGCCGGGGCTACCGGCAGAAACATTGGCGATTTGAATGTTCGGACCAAGATCGAATGGAATTTCGGATTTCCTGATGTATAGAGCCACACCATCAATATGAATCCATTCGCTCTTTTTAATTTCATCAAGAGACGACATATTCTATTCCTTTATGAGATGAAGGAATTTCGTTCCGGGACAATCAAATTCAATGAGAGTCTGAACCATATCCTCGGCAATATTAGCCAAAGTATTATTTGAATGATTGTCACGGATGAAATCTTGAATATCATAAAAATCATTATAAGATTGGTCCAATTTTTCATCACGGAACTTGATGTTGTGTTTTTTCACTCGTTCCTTGAAAGATTTCATCCACTTATCAAAATCAATTTCTTTTGATCCCAATTGAGCAATCGCCAACCTCTTCATACCTTCGCCACGACAATAGGGCGAAGACCATTTGGCATCATTCAAACGAATTGATAGCATTCGAATTTCTTCCATGACACAAACAGGACTATCTAGAGCTAATTCTAGAATAGTATCCTTTGTGACATTTTCGGTTGCGAGTGTAATAACCGCCTCGACACACATGGCAGTGTTTGTTTTACAGGTGCCACCACTATGACCTCGCGGCAAACCGCCCTGTCGTTTAATTGTGTTGAGGATTGTGTGAACCTCTCGTTCCATTTGCTTGGTGTTTTTCATATCCATCCCATTTGTGCGCAAAATACAATCCAAAGCGCTACCGCGCAAAGTGCCATTCCATTGATCGTTTGTTGTGACATGTTATCCGCCTCTCACCAAATCTAGAAATTTCGTGCCGGGACAATTCATTTCCTTGAGCACAGAAACCACGACTTCAGCCAATTCGGTCAAATTCTGATTATTATAGGAATTGACTCGAATGGCATTGAACAATATTTCTGAAGTTGTTGCAGAACTCAAATAATGAGAATATAAACGAGGAACAAGTTGGTCTATCCGGGTAGAATTTAAGAAAACATGTCGAAGTTTTTCTACCAGTTTTCTCTCAAGTTCTTCTTGATCAAGACTGTTTGATCCCAATTGAGCAATCGCTAACCTTTTCAAGCCCTCTCCACGACAATAGGGCGAAGACCAGCTATAATCATCGTTTAGAGAAATAGAAAGGCTTCGAATCAATGGACTCACACAGGCAGGATTGTCCTGTCCATATTCTTGATGGACAACATGATTAATAACTGCCTCGACACACAAGGATGTGTTTCCATTGACAGTATCAGTCAACCCTCGGGGCAATCCGCCCTGCCGATCAATTTTATCAACAATGTTGAAAACATGTTCTTTTGTAATTTTTACTTTCTTCATGATTTCACCAAATCTAGAAATTTCGTGCCGGGACAATCACATTCGATAAGCGCTTGCACCACACCTTCGGCTATATCAGCCAAATATTGATTTCGTTTGTTGCGGGGTAAAAATTCAAGAGAATCCAAGTCTAAATTTCCTTGATCATAATTGTATTGCCATAGATGTTTTTTCAAAGCATTGTCTAATTTTTCAGAGTCAATTTCTTTTGATCCCAATTGAGCAATCGCCAACCTCTTCATACCTTCGCCAC
>CALMQQ010000266.1 GCA_937871845.1 uncultured bacterium | reverse complement strand
CAACTATATATTTATCACCAATTATGTATAAACTTCCCGATGTCATTTATCTAAAACTATAATCAATTAATAAATTATTCTCTTTGTTACTTACCCCAGAAATCAAAAGGTTTAAATCATAAAAGAAATATTTCAATTTGATTAAATAAGATAGTGCTACAAGTGTTGGCTCCATCTGTATCAAGGCCTCAGAAATATAACTTGTCTCTTTCAAGGCAATTTCTTTGTTCATTTCTTCCAAGGCATCCTGACTATCTTTGTTATCATTTTCTAAATATTCTCTTCTAATCTTTGACGACTCTTCGTACAAATTTCTCAAAGTATTTATGTATTCTTTTTTAACTTTATTCCTCCTGACAAATAGCTCTTGTATCTGAATGTAGAGTTCATCGAGCAATAACTCAAGTTCAAATATCTCAATTTTTAAGGGCACTTCATCGTAGAACTTGCCGATTTTGTCTTCAATCTTTTTATTCGGATAATTAATCATTCTTAACTTTTCCTTGTACTTTTCACGTTCGGAACTTAGTAAACTTGCCATCTCACGAAATATTTTACGAATTTGCACCATTTCGTATTTTAACCAAACCATACTCTCAAAAAACTGGTCACCTTCCGAGATTTTTAATAATTCAAAAAGCATCTCTCTTTCCTTTTCATGCACCATACTCAACATATCAGAATTATCACGAGTATTCCCGAATAAACCCCAAGATTGAATAACATTTCCTAGAGATGTCTTTTCAACTCCCAGCAATGATGAAAGTTCAGAGAATGTTGGTATCTGTGACTCTAAAGCGAAAATTGTACCTACATTGACATTACTCATATTAAGTGAACAAAATCTGATTTAACGCAGTTTTATTGTTCTCGTAAATCTCTCTCCTAACAATGTCTTCAGTCAATTGAACAGAAACAGTTTGAGAATCAAATATAAAACCATTTAATTGATTATCAATCTTTATGTCCCAACTATCTTTTACCACACTTTTAACTAGAGAGTATGAATTTTCGTCGATATTTAAGGTTCCTTTTTCATCCTTGATTTTCTCTAAGTTCTTTATTAGTAAATCCTTGTATAGAGAAGAGTCTTTATATAATTTCTGCATATACTCCTTAACAAATTTTTCAAGTAATTCTTTTTTCACAGTACTCTGAGTTCCCATATTCGAACTTTTTTCCAAGAACTCTTCCCTGGATTCCTTTAGAACCTTTTTCTGTTCAGTCTTCTGACTTACGAGATTTTTCAGAGATAACTCCTCACGCCTTAGAGGATCTAATTCGCGGTTTTGTATTTCTGTAAGTGACTGTTTAAGCTCATCAAGCTTCTGATCTTTTATGTTTTGAATTTTTTGTAAAAAATCGTCCATATTATTTAGTTAAACTTGAATACTGTTGATTACTAAAATCGAAAGTAAAAGACCGAAAACAGCCATACTTTCTACAAGAACAGCTAGGATTACTGCTTTTCCAACATCTGCTGGATTATTTGCAAGGATTCTTGTTCCTGCTTGAACTACTTTACCCTGTGCAATACCTGAGATAAGACCCAAGAATGCTACTGGCATAGCTCCGAACAACAAAGCTAAACCAACATTTGTGTCGATACTCGCTAGTTCTCCAGAAATTAAACCGATTTTTTGCAGTACGATAACTGCTGCAAGAAATCCATAAATACCTTGTGAACTTGGCAAGGCAGATGTTAGCAAAGCTCCTCCGAATGCTTTTGGCTTTTCGGAAACAACTCCTGCACCACTTTTTGCTGCTGAAAGAGTACCTAAGATACTCCCCGTACCGGCAAGTAAAATACTTACCACAGCGGCTGTTACGGCTAGAACAACTCCAATTGTCATTTTTGTGAATTAATAAATAAATTAGAGATATTAATATGAATAGGTCCAAATTTAGTTGAATTTTCAGGAACTTTGATATACATAGGTTTGTAACCTTTTGGTTCAATTGCAACCCCTTGTGCTTGGTAGAATCTTGGGAAAAATTCCACCAATTGAAGACGGATAATATTTACGAATGTACCTAATACGTTTAACGCAATATTAAAAAGATGCCCAATAATCAAAATCAATACTGTGACTATTATTCCAAATATTGAATCTGTTCCTCCTAGAATAGAAGCGATTAAGTTAATCACACTAGCAATGACTCCGGTAGCCAAGCCTAGTGCCAATAAACGGGCATATGAAAGAGTGTTTGAAAGATAGCTTGTAATATTGAAGATACTTCCGATACCAATTAATGGTCTTAAGAATATATTCTTTTGTTTTCTACCTTGTCCGAAGGCAAATAGAACTAACACAATAATTAAAAGTGGGGCTTGAATATCCTTCACAAAAGCAAGTGCTGGAGACATTCCAGAAACTGCCACCAAGACCATCGTCAATAAAAGCAAAATCCAGGTTCCAGGTCCTGATAAACCACCAATTTTGTCACCATTTTTGAAGTAAGTGACCAATTCTAGGAATACTCCAAACAATTGTTGAATAAAACCAGCAACTAGGGAAAGCACGAGTACCAAAATGATCGAAGACTGAAGATCAATTTGTTTCATACTTCTCAAAGTTTCTCCCAAAGTTCCTCCAACTACATTGACATCAACTCCGAACCAACCTCCAGTTATCGCTCCAAAGAAAATTGTGGAAATACTACAGTAAATCATCAATTTGATACCCTCTCTGATTGTTCCTTGTGGCTTTTTGGCAAATAGATAATAAAGCAAACCAGTGAGGATTAGGAAACCATAACCTGCGTCCCCAAGAGCAAAACCGAAAAACACAACAAAGAAAAATGCCAAGAATGGTGATGGGTCCAATTCTTTGGAACCGGGGATTCCCATGAACTCCGTTACTATTTCGAAAGGTTTTATCAAAGAGTTATTAGACATTTTTGTTCGAACGTCGCTTCGGTGGGCAGTGGAGAGTTTTTGTAAATATGCGCCTTGATCGATAGAATCCAGTTTTGACAAGACTGCATAGCCTTCTTTATCAACCCATGCATGAAGTTCTACATAAGTTTTCGATTTAGTTTCATAATCATCTCCAGAATACTCTCCAATAAACTTGGTATTTTCGTATGCAGTGATTTCGAGCATTAACACATCAAAGAGAACCTCTAACTGAGTTAACTTAAGTTTTGTCTTTAATTTTGGCAATTCAAACGTCTCGTTACTCACTTCACTTACTTTTTCGTTATTATTTTCAAACGCTAACGTAACAGGTACTGAC
>CALMQQ010000265.1 GCA_937871845.1 uncultured bacterium | reverse complement strand
TTGGTTACGTTGGACGAGAAACAGAATTACTTTTATTCAACGATCCCTTAAGACGGTATGGTGATTCAGGTATTGATTTGGCGGAAGGAGTCAAACGAGAACATAAAGGAACTGCCGGGAAGTATGATGGTAAAACGTTGAGAGGAGGGGTAATATTTGTCGAAATGAGTATGGCTATGATTCCGGGAAATATTTTATCTCAATTAGCACTCGATCCAATAATGCAATATAGATATGCAAATCCTGACGTATATAGTGATGGTGTTACTGATCATGTCCTTGCTAATTTACCTGGAGTTCATATGCCGGAGGGACATGAATTACTAAAAGATCTTGCAATCATGCTAGACGAGTCTGATTTAACAACTATCTTAAACTAGATATGTTTTTTTGAGAGTTTGATTGGATTTAAGTTAATTGATGAAATGGGGTGGTCATGCCTACGCTATAGCTACGGCAGACCTTACCCAGTGTATTTCTTCGCAAGCTCAGAAACACTGGGGTGCCTTATGGGACGTGTTTAGAACTGGAATAATGAGCTTAAATCAGGACTTCACATTTTTCTCTTTAACATAAAGATGGTTACGAAAAGTTCCGTAACTTTTCTTCAAACCAGTTCCATATCATTACTTTTTCCATCTCGTGTACAGATAACTCTTTCAAAACATTGTGTCCTAAATACTTTTGATAATAATCTATCCTAATGTCTTGGATATCTGATTCTATTTTGTTCTCAACTTCTTTAATCAGTTCCTCTATCCATTCCCATATCAATAGCTTCTCCTGTTCTGCATCTGTTAACTCGTCATATGCATCATAGCCCACGAATTTCTCGTAATACTCATTCTTCTTTTCGGCTTTTTCTTTGTCTGTCATTTGGTTTCATTTAATAAGTTAGTTAGTAAACCCTCTTCTTCTTAATTCTCTGAATAAATTTGGCATGTTGTACCTTTCCACTTTAAGTTTTTTAATGATGTTTTGAATATGACTTGTTTCTAGTTTGTCATATTCTATTTCCTCACCACTCTTTGTTTTCCAAATCCATTGCCTATCTAGCTCTGCTAAGTCTGCATAGAAGTCCCCTTCATCTGGTGGCTCTTGATAAATAAAATCTATATAGCTCATATCAAGCATTTAATAAAAACTAAACAGAGGTGGTCTGCGGTCTGCCATGTCTGAGTCGACTTCTTTCATGGCTAATGCGTAACTTACCGACCTAGTGCTACGTTTGCACATTCCCTCTACGCCCTCTTTTCGGTCAAGCAAACCACCTGTGTTTGGTTCCTATTTAGTTTTGAAGAGCTTGTCTAATATCTGTTAATAATTCCCCTGCATCGAAGTTGTATATGTCAGCCCTGGTATTCAGAGGAAGTAGTGCCTCAAAATCTTTTACAGAAATGTCATTAAATATATTCTTAGGTATTTTAATGAATGGGTTACCCTCTTCTTTGAGCATATCTGTCAATGCGTCAATATCTCCCCTAGTTAAATAGTCGTCTGCATTTTTATCCATACGATACATCGACTGTAACGAATCACACACCGAACAACTACCATAAAAACCCTTCCAAACCTCTATGTTCTTTCCATTATCAAGTGCGGCAATCCAATCGCCCTGATAGCTACCGAAATAAGTAATAGAAATGAGCTTTTTCCCCACTCCCTCTGCAAGTAAATCACCATAATCATCTATTCTAAATTTTCTTTTTAACATATCAATCATTTAATAAGTTAGTTATCTTCTCTCTTTTGGATAGGATCTTGATTTACCTTCTTGGTAATATCAAGTGTTGGTACTTTTTTAGTTCCTTTTGCTATTTCTGTATTTATTTTCATAATAAGAAATAATAATTTAAAAATGAGCGTGTATCTCGTTCCAAATCTCTTCTAACTTATTAGTTCTTGTTTGCTGTATATAACCCTTGCTTTTAATTGTGAACATCCAATGGTCCTTTTGCGTTCTACTCTGGCTTATTGTGAATCTAATCTTTTCAACTCCATAAGCCCTTTCAAAAATCCAAGTTCTAACTGAGTGCCATTCAAAGCCCAGTTCATCTATTAAAAGCCTAATATCCCTTTCTTTAATAGTTGGCTCTGTTGGTAATCTCCCTTTATTATTGTCTCGATATTTCTCAACCTCTTTCCAATTATGGAGTGGGTCTTTTTTTATAGTTTTGGGATAATAGTTCATGTCATTATTTAATAAATTATATTTGTTTCTAACCAACCCTTGCTTGCACCATACTTTAAAGCTCCACAAATAAATACATAAATATTTCCGCCACTCATGTTCAGTACTGTAGCTAATTGGTGAGAAGTAACTGCTCTATGAACCCAAGCATTGGCAAGTTGTACCTCCTCAAAGGTATACTTCTTGTTATATGAATAAGTGCTTGTTTTAACCTTTTGAGCTTTCTGTATTAAGTTCATTTTTGAAGTACTCTTCATCGGGCAACCTGTCCGTCATAATATTCGCTTATCAATGTGACTTTAGTGTCCCTTATGAACTTATTAACCTCGTGAATTTTCATCTTTTATCTTTTAATAAATTATATTTGCCATGTTCGTCTTGCTCTTCAAGACATTCTTTATATCCCTCTATCTTTCCTTGTGTATGATAATGCCTTATCAGTTCCTCTATCCATTGCCATACTTTATCGTGAATCTCCAAATAACTTCCAGTTCCAAGACCCTCGTAAAGACTCGGAAATGTTGTAATAAACTCCTCTCTTTTTTCCTCAATCTCTTTGTCTGTCATTTGTCTTGTGATAATAAATTAGGGTTTTCGTAGATGTTTCCGATGATTTCAATTTCAGTGTAACTTTTTACTAATTTACCATCTCTGAATGGCGAACTTACTGTTTGATAACTTTCTTTACTCCATTTTTCTTGCATATTAACAAGGTTCATATAATCCCTTGTATCTCCATCATCACCCCTAAAAAAGAAACTTCCCGTATGGTTTGAAAATTCACATACCCCCTTTCTAATTCCAAAACCAAATTCACCATAATCATGAGAATTATCTAAATAATTTATCACATCCCCCTCGTAAATCTCTTTACCGTTCTTGTCTTTTAGTCCTATGTATTGCATTATCTGAACATCTCCCGCGTATATAGTGTTATCTTCAATAAAAGCCCAAAAAGACGTGAAGGCTTTATCGGCACCATCATTAGATGTGATTAAAGGCGAGTAAATCATTTGTTTATCTTCGCTTTGCCAAGCCCTGAATCTTATCTCTCTCATTTGGATTGGTTAAAATGTAAATGGGTTGTGATGGACAACTTAAACATACCCCTATGCCCCGCATTGTCCACCACAATTCAATTATTAACCTTCTGTAGTGCGGTCCTTTATGCTTTGTAACGCCTGTAGATATTCTACTATACTCTGCTTGTCCTCTTCTGTTAGCTGTATGCTATTGTTATCCATAGTAGAAAACTAACTGTAAGTAAAACCATCAATACGGATACAACAGTTCCTGCTTTCGTTAACTTCGGATAATCATCATCACCATTAAATCCAAAATTAGTGCTTTTAATGTAGGGCATTAAAGAAAGGTAATAACTAAAATAATCATTCCAATAGTCCAAAATAGGACATAATCTAATGTAGCTCTAGAACCATTACTCATAGCTGTATAATTGATAAAGTTTGTTATAGTAGATATCTATCCAGTCCCATTGGCTCCTGGTAAGATATCCGTATCTCCTATAAAACCTGAAAACACTCTCAATATATTTCTCTTCAAAAGTCTCTAAATCCTCTTTACAACTCATTATCTCTTTGAGTTTTGAGATTTGACTCATGGGGGCAAGTTAAAAAATAAAATATAAAATAGTGCTTATTCGTCTTTCTTTATTTCATCAGGGTCTATTACATATGATTTATCCTCTTCTTTTGGACCCTCTTCCTCGTCCTCATCCTCTTCCCCTAGTAAATAGAACTCCCTTTCCTTATATAGTTTGCTTAATTCTGTTAGTTGGGATACGTCTATCTTCATATCCTTTTTGAGTTTCTTAATCATCTCTCCCACCTTCTCCAGGTCCGATTGTCTAACTGCTATCTTTATTCTTAGTCTCAATTTCTGCATCTCATCTTCGGGCAATGTCTCATAATCTTTTTTGTGTACTACTTCTCCTTCAGTAGCCTCTTCTTTCTTCTCTGTAGCCTTTCCGTTGTGCTTATGTATCATCTCTGATTGGTCCATCTCTTCACTTGTGTATAATCCTCCCAACTCTTGTGGAAATGCTTTTCTTAATGCTATCGCCTCTGCACACTTTCCTAACATTAGGAAGGGCATCTTATCCC
>CALMQQ010000264.1 GCA_937871845.1 uncultured bacterium | reverse complement strand
AGGAAAATTTTCCTCTAACTTATCCAATACGCTCTTGATATTAATCACCATATCTAATAGTAATGGAGTTTAGTGCCGGAGATTGTAATTGATCTGATTCTATCAACAACCTGTATTGGATAAATTGTTTCCCTTGAATTACTTTAGGTAAAACGTAACCTTCGTTTGTACCGCTAAGAGTAAAGAATGTTCCTCTGGTGCCATCTGGACCATACCATTCTTCGTTTGAGAGGTTACTAGAACTACCCGATCTAATCTGAATCTTTATTTCACCACCATTTTTAGCTTCATCCCATACAATTGAATGATAATATTTTATAGGAGTTCCCATATCTTTTACTTCTGATAAATATTCTCCATATTTAGCATAACCACTAGGTAATGCTTCCCCTTGCATCAAGGTAAGTTCTTCATTTGTGGAATCGGAAGTGATGTAGACATACTCAGAACCTACACCGTTCTTAGCAATCTTAATATCCGTTGCCTTAATATTAGATCCAATACTGTATGAGCACTGAAGTCCCTCGATATTATTGTACACGTGATATTGATTAGTCGCAGAATATCCGGCAGTAGCGAAGTTATTATTATCTAATCCGACTATTCCTAATGGTGACATATTCACAGAATTAAGACCTGTAACGAGATCAAGTGAATTATCTATTAAAATATCAAATGAATAGATGTCTGGGATATATTCTGTTCCATCAGCTGCGACATAAAACTTTGGAAGTATACTAGTTGTTGTATCTAAATCTAATCCTTTTCCACTTACTACTCCATCAAATCCAGTTAATCCGAATTCTGAAGTACTAAGAAGAGTAGTACATGCAAGTTGACCACATTCAGTTGCCGTTGCACTAATATATTTATGCCCGGGTGGAAGCGTTAAACTAGTAATTACTTTAGGTGTGATACTGAAATCGTATGTTGGACTTCCCGCTCTACTAATTTCTGTATGGATATGATTTGCACCTTCTCCAAAACCAGTATCATCACTAGAGGCGCTCGAGTAGAAATCTAAGCGATAATATTTCCCGCTTT
>CALMQQ010000263.1 GCA_937871845.1 uncultured bacterium | reverse complement strand
AGGCTAGAAAACTTTTAACAGGTAAGAATTCCGCTGAAACTGTAAAACAATCGATTCCGATGTCTCTCGAAAGATTTGATTTACATCCAATTGATCAGCTTACTAAGCTAACGCAAGGCGAGGGAAACGATAGAGGATTGGTTTATGGGAGGGTAAAACTAATCAGAAATAGCGAAGATCTTGAAAATGCGAAAGCAGTAAATATTCTGGTGATGAACAAATTTCCAAAGAGATTTGACTTGAGCAATATTCAATACAGAGGTCTGGTTTTCCAGGATAAAATAAAACATGATGTCTCGCATATTCCAACGTTGTTTGCTGCAAAAGATGTCACCGAATTAGTTCTGGACAATGAAGTTGTGACAATAGACACGGACTCTGGAATCATGTATTTAGGTGCAGGCTTTCGTCCAGTAGTGAAAAAGGAAAGTACGATTATTAAAGATTCGATTAGACCAAATACCGTTAATACAAAACAGATAAATGTTACCATGCAAAGCCCAGTAACTCATGGATTGTTCAAAACTAACCTACTTGGTAATACGACTGCAGAGTCTTGGCTTCCAGAAGAAAGGCAAGTAAATCACCCCAATAATGATGTTCAAAATCCAATTCAACAACCAAATATTGCAAATATTAACATGACGGAGGAGTGGTTCCTCAAGCCACCCGTATTTGTCGAGGAGGATATTGCCGAGTCGGGTTGTGAATATCTTCAGATTGTGAATGTTGAAAATCCTAAAATTTTAACTAATGCAAATGGGGTTTATTTTAGGATGAGTTCTATATTGAAATCTCTAGACATAGATAAGTATGAGCTTGTCAGAAATCCACATATGAAAAGAAAATTTATCGATTTTCTAGAGGGATACTTCACTCAATATTCAAATAATGAAAAGGTAGTTATCTTGTTAGATGTAGTAGAGAATTCAAAACAACTTCTTGCGGAGACTGAGGTGCTTGAATTTCAATTGGAATTGATAAAAAGACTTAAATATAAAACAGAGTTAAAGAATGTTTCAATAAATTTCCCAGATGTGCGCTTAAGTGACGAATTGACAGTATTGAAAAAGAACGCAATATCCTCGGGTATTCGCAGGTCGTCCACGTTTAAGATGTTCGTTGAAGTAGCCTCTCCATTGGCAGGAATCTCTGTAAACAAGATTGCAGATGAAGGTGTAGACTCCATAGTAATAGATTTAGAAAAATTAAATACAAATTTGGGCTGTGAAAATTCACGAAAACTATCAGAGGAGGTTCTTGATTTTGTAGTAGAGATTATTAAGAAAGTTAAGAAGACAACTGTTCCTACTTATATTTCTGCGGACAACATTTCTCTGACTGACGATGATATTGAGACATTTATCGATTCAGGAGTAGTAAACTTCATTTTCCCGGAAGCTAAAATCACTCAATTGAGTCCAATACTCGAGAATATTGAAATAAAATCTTTAAAATCTAATAAGATCAAGAGGGGCAGGAAGAAGAAAGACATTAATTATGGTTTTTGAGGTAGTTAAATTGGGGCTTGGATGTTATTGTTCTCACCAAATCCAAAGAAATATCCTTTCTCAAGCGAGACCTTTTCGATATCGATAGTATAGTCAACAACTTCAAGTCGATTATTAACTGTTATCGTGGCTTTCTTTGTAACTTGTTGGCTAAGTTCATTAATGGTTTTACTACTGGTTACAATCTGTTTGTAGTCAGTACCTCTAGTCGATTCTTGAATAGATTTCTCTTGTTGAGATTTTACTTCATCTACCACCCTAATCAGTTTTGATTGGCCAAATCTTGGTTTACTATCTAGGTTCCAGTTTCCAGAAGAATTCAAAACATAAAGGTTGTCGGCAATATGGATTGTGGTAGCAGGAGGTTTAGAAATGAATGAGCTTTCACAAATTTCGGCATAATAACTATTATATTCCTTGTCAGGGTTATCGCTTTCTAGATAATTTCCATAGCAATTACGGTCTTTGTAAGAAGTAAAAACTGAGTTAGATTTAAAATTGTTCTTTTCAAGCGCTACAGTTCGTGCAGTATCTATCATTTCGTCTACATCGCAATTTCGGAAACAGTCTAATCTTGCATTATCTGTTTCTTCTGGAGACTGAGTTGGTTTCAGTGATGGCTTAATGGTCGCTACTGGAGAAGTATTTGCGCTCCTAGTTGGTAATACAAGAGGAGTTGTAGGCTTGTCGTTTCCGGCTGATGCTAGAGCAACAATGAGTAGTAAAACATTTAACACGATGCTTATTACAAGCATTATCGCTAAATTTCGTGGCTTCAGGATAGTAGTTTTTAAGCTGGGCAATTCTGTTCCAGAATGATTTTCGTCAGTAGCAATATTGTTTAGTTCAATTTTTGAGGAAATTGACATTTTTCTAATACTGGATTTATAAAAGTTCTCGTCTTTTATCTAGTAAGAAAATTTTAATTGCAACAGCTAAGCTCACTATTCCGGAGATAAGAATGGCACCACCTAGTATGCCTCTGCTTGGCATATAATCTGATAGTGCTGTATTTGGAAGAACTGTAACATTACTACTTGTTCCGAAAACATATGATCCTAATACGCCACTCTTGGGTTCTGTGAGGACACTTCCGGTTACATAACCATTTTCTTCACCACCTTCTATTGTGAATGTACCACCTGATGAGCTCAGGCTTGCAACAGTGATTGAGCCTAGTGCTGTTCCGTTTGTGATGGGG
>CALMQQ010000262.1 GCA_937871845.1 uncultured bacterium | reverse complement strand
TACAAAAATGCAGTTACTTCGCGAGGAGGTTCTTCTATCTTTAATTCATCTCTATGAATTTATGGGACTAAAGATTGATTTGAACCCTAAAGAATACAATTTGGCAAATCTACAACCAGAAAACTTTTCGCAAATTACAAATAGAGCTCATGAACCCTTAAAAATAAACCATTGTATGAAAATGGGAGTTTATCGACTTCAAGGTGATAATGCAGCCCAAAATAGATTCACAGATGAGATCGCTCCAACTACAGTCTTCCTTGACGAAGATCGTGACAAGGCATTACTATATCAAAAATATGTCACAAATATCGCAGATATGGATAGGCAAGGTGTATTAGTTTTGACACCTATTAAAGGTAGATTATTAAATTCAGGTGACGAAATAGTAAAAATCCAACTTAATCAAAACACAATTGACTCAAAAGGGGAAATTATCCCTTGGATAAAAGAGGCGTTAATAGCTATTAAAGAACATCAAATATGATAAAAACTTACTCATTACCAGAAAGTGCTAGAAAGGTAATTTTTGAATTTACTAATTTACCAATTGCAGATAAGAAAATTATTGCTCCTTATTACATAAATACGAAGAGTCAAAGAGGTGGGCTGAGAGTGCTATCAGGAAAGGGAGACCCAGGTGAGATTGCCAGAGAGGTAAAAGTACAATCACAACTCAAAGGAATTGACTTATATAAATTATCCGAATCACAGATACGAGATTTCATGACTTCAAATCATATCGGGATTGAATGCTCAGGTTTCATAGTTCATGTGTTGAACTATTGGCTAAGAATGAATGGAAAAAGACCGTTGATAAAATATATCAGATTTAATAATAATAATTTCATCAACAGAATAAAAAGATTGTTTAGACCCGTCGAACAGCTCGGAGCGAACACCATTACGAGTGAATTAAATTGTGATAAACTCCACAGATTAACCGATATCAGACCTGGAGACCTAATACGAAGTAAAGGACAGCGCAAAAATTCTCATCATATTTTATTAATTTCAGAGGTTACATTTGAAGACGACGTCTTAAAAGAAGTTGAATATGTTCACTCTATTCGTGGGTATGAAGAAGAAAACGGAGTTAGATTTGGTAAAATACTCATAAATAATCAAGAAGATGAAATTCAAAATCAAACATGGACAGAAATAAAAAATGGAAGAAATTGGACTTACGAGGGGTTAATCAATCAACTTGAGGATAATGGAGTTAGACGACTCAAACATATAAACCTTAGGGAATTAGAAAAGTAAAAATGAAAGAAAAACCAAACTGGGTTCATATAATTGGTATATGTGGTGTAGTCACGTCTGGACTTGCTGTAATGTTTAAATATGAAGGCTCAAAAGTTACTTGTACTGATAAAGGACTGTTCCCTCCTATCAGTAAATTTCTTGAGAAGTATGACATTCCAATTGGAATCGGATACAAAGCTAATCGATTAACTGACGAGGACGGAAAACATCCTGAATTAGTAATTATTCAAGGATTAAAATCTGATAAAAATATTGAATATCAAGAAGCAAAGAGATTAGGATTGACCATTAAAACATTTCCCGAAATACTAGCTGAATACGTAATTGCGAATGAATCTATAGTGGTGGCAGGAACATATGGTAAAACTACAATCTCCGCTGTATTGGTAGACATTATGAAAAATGCAAATATAGACATAAGTTATATGTACGGTGGTTTAAACGTGAATATGGATCAAACAATCATGGCGAAAAAGGATAACACTAAGTTTTCAATTGTAGAAGGAGATGAATACATGACTTCATTAGAAGATACTTCTTCAAAATTTTTTCATTATAAAACAAAATATTTGATACTGCATTCTTGCCAGTGGGAACATCCTGATATGTTTCCAACAGAACAATCATATGTCGAGAACTTTAGAAATTATGTCAGAAAAATCCCTAATGATGGGTTTATTGTTGCAAACGCTAACGATAAAAACGTAGTAGATGTAGTAAAAGATTCGAGTTGTAGAGTGATTTACTATTCGGCAAACAAACTTAATGCATTCGCCTTACCAGACTGGTATCTTGAAAAGTCGTCAAAACCTCTACCTACTTTCATTCGATTTAAAGACGATCCATCAAACCTAGAAATCATTCCTTATGAGAGGAAAATTATTGGTGAATTTAACGAAGAAAATTTTCTTGCCGGTTCTGTAATGGCATACGAACTAGGAGTCAAAAAAGAATATATTCAAGATACTATTTCAGAATTTAAAGGTATTAAAAGAAGATTAGAAATAAAGATTCAAAGTGACCAATTTTTAATTATTGATGATTTTGGAAGCTCACCGCCTAAAGCAAATGGCAGTCTGCAAGCTCTAAGGAGTGATTACCCTGATAGCAAGATTATCGCAATATTCGAACCTAACACTGGGAATAGAACAGAAGCTTCAATCCCAACATACAAAGACGCTTTTAAATTGGCAGACGAAATAATCTTTCCTCGTTTTACTAAATTACCTAGTATTGATAAAAAACGATTTAATGCTGAGGAACTAATTGAATATCTTAAACCTTTTTACGACAACATCACTTATGTAGGAGATGATGATGTTTTAGTCAACTTACTTGTTAAAGAAATAGAGTTAGGAGAAGCTGTCCACAAGGTCATAGTATTTATGGGAAGCCATGGATTTAGAGGGATGATTGAAAAATTGAACACCTACTTTTCCATATAAAATTCTTTTTGATAGTCAATCTTCATTACTTTAATATTATCAGAATTAACTGTATATCTTTATGAACAGTTTGAACAACAAACCCAGAGAACTCTCAAAAGCATCTTCATTACTTCAGATGTATGATTTT
>CALMQQ010000261.1 GCA_937871845.1 uncultured bacterium | reverse complement strand
GAAAGAGATACATTGAATCAGGCGATATTGAAGATTTACACCAGGAAGATGGTATGAGAGAAGCACTTAAGAAGGGCGAAACTCCGGGTAGTATGTTACGAGATATTGCTAATCGGGAGTAAAGTTACTTCTTTAAAATATATAATGTAGAGTGAATTCATACATTTTATATTTCCTCAATCTCCCAATTCCATAACTTCTCAATTTCTACATTTTTTAACTCCTTCATTTCCTCCCACTAAACCTGCATTATTTGAGTACATCACTAAACATGATATAATTACTATATATACTATCTTGAGGTTTTAAATAATGTTGGCCGAATTAAATACACAAATAAACGCAGAAAATTTTTACACCCATCGCATTACTGATAATGGAATAACAACTGAAGTTACGGGTTACTACTTACCGGGGCCAGAATTCATGAGAGAATCAATTCTTAGTATGTATACAATAAAAAGAGAAAGAGGAGAGGTTTCAGCTATGGGGATTTTTGTAAAAAATAGAGAAGTCTCTCTACTGGAATTGGGTACTAGAAACAGTTTTGAATTATACTCTCCTACAGGAACCGGCAAAGAACCAGAAACATATATACATACTCATCTCAAAATTTACGGAATTCCTGGTGATGTTTTCCTAGCATTAAAACTAGACACTGCAGGTAATATAGGGATTACCCCACATGTCGAATTACCACTAAGCAAAATAAGAAATTATGACTTAGTAAATGACTACGACGAAACTCACTGGCAAATAAATACAAATAGGGGGTCTGTACTAATTCCAAAAACTATAACAATTGAGGAAATACAAAAACGAATCGAGGGCTTAGCAAGTGAAGACAACCCATGGGAGAATAATTGTAATACATATAATGTCTTGGATGATACAACTAGTACTTATACAGAAGTCCAGATGCAAACTTTCTCACTGTTAGGGATAGTTCCTGAAGAATAAAGTGAATTTAGAGTTCAGAGTTACTTAATCTCTAAATTTCTACATCACTACATTTTCCTTCCACATTTCTGAATTCCTAAATTACTTAATTTCTTCATTTACTAGATGGTGGCCAAACAACCGCCTGTAACCCAGGATCATTTAAATCTTCATCAGTGACGTGCCCTCCTCCACCCGCATCTTCAGCATCTCGCACCTCTGCCAGATTTTCAGCATCCCCTGGAGTAACTTGGAGTCTTTCTCCGTCATAACCTAAGGGTTTTGGTGTCGGATTTGTTTCCATATTTTAATTTCTTAATCTCTAAATTTCTTAATTTCTTCATTTTCCTCTATTCCTCATCTTCTTCCATCTCTTCCTCATCATCTATATTCTCATCATCAGCCAAAGAGTCAATCATTCCAATAGCG